>CAMDPJ010000066.1 GCA_945903925.1 Chryseobacterium gleum | reverse complement strand
AATCAAAAATAAAAAGTTAAAAGCCAAAAATTTAAACTTGAAATTATGCCAAAAATATTAATCATCGACGACGAAAAACCAATTAGAAATACACTTAAAGAAATTTTAGAATACGAAAAATTTCAAGTAGACGAAGCGGCAGATGGATTGGCTGGATTGGAAATGGTGAAGAAAGAAAAATACGATGTTGTACTTTGCGACATTAAAATGCCCAAGATGGATGGCATGGAAGTACTCGAC
Organism: Chryseobacterium gleum; assembly: GCA_945903925.1. Taxonomy (GTDB): domain Bacteria; phylum Bacteroidota; class Bacteroidia; order Flavobacteriales_C; genus JAHEZL01. Next base: position 10,317 of record CAMDPJ010000066.1, on the reverse strand, counting down.
AATATCATGAAACTTGTAGATGAACCTTCGGTGATTATGATATCGGCACATGGAACCATAGACGTTGCCGTAGATGCCTTGAAAAAAGGAGCTTACGATTATATCGCCAAACCTCTTGATTTAAATAGATTGCTCATCACCATTCGCAACGCGATGGATAGAACTCAATTGGTAAAAGAAACCAAAGTCTTAAAGAAGAAATTAAGCAAAGCCAAAACATCTGAAATCATTGGAGAATCTGCTGCTGTTGTTAGAGTTGTAGAAATGATAAACAAGGTTGCGCCAACCGATGCGCGCGTTTTGGTAACAGGAGGAAATGGATCGGGAAAAGAATTGGTAGCCCGACAAATTCACGAAAAAAGCAATCGCGCCAACTCAGAATTGGTAGAAGTAAATTGCGCTGCAATTCCAGCTGAATTGATAGAAAGTGAATTATTCGGACACGAAAAAGGAGCCTTCACCTCAGCCATAAAACAACGCATAGGAAAATTCGAACAAGCCATTGGCGGAACATTATTCTTAGATGAAATTGGTGATATGAGCTTATCTGCACAAGCAAAAGTTTTACGTGCTTTACAAGAAAGTAAAATCACAAGAGTTGGCGGCGAAAAAGAAATATCTGTAGACGTGCGCATCATTGCTGCTACTAATAAAGACTTAAAAAAGGAAATAGAAGCAGGCAATTTCCGCGAAGATTTATACCATAGATTAAGTGTAATTGTGATTCAAAACCCGTCGCTTAATGATCGAAAAGAAGACATCCCATTGTTGGCAGAACACTTCATTAAACAAATTTGTGAAGAGTACGGTTCGGCGCAAAAAACACTGACTAAAGATGCTGTAAAAGAATTGCAGAAAATCAACTGGACGGGTAACATTCGTGAATTCAGAAACGTGATGGAAAGATTGATTATACTATGTGGAAATAGTATTTCGGGAGATGACATTGTTGCTTTCGCGCAACCTTTGAGTAAGTAAATACAAATTAGGAACTATTGTCCTAGATAAAAAATCATTAGAATTTTTCTCTCAATAACAGCCCCACGTTAACAACTTTCCCTCTCTCCTTCCACCTACTAGTATATTACTTCCTATTTTTCCTTCATGGCATTAAACGTAGTTTTTATAGTATTTTTCTTATTGTCTTTTTTGATAGCGATAATAAAAACCTTTTTCTTTCATGATTACGATGTATTTGATTTGATTATAAAAAGTACCATCGACATGTCTAAAAACGGATTTGAAATTTCATTGTACCTCACTGGCGCTTTATCTTTATGGATGGGAATTATGAAGATTGGTGAGAATGGTGGGGCGATAAATATTTTAACGAAGTTGACTGCTCCTCTATTTACAAGATTGTTTCCTGATGTTCCTAAAAACCATCCGGCTTATGGCTCTATCATGATGAACTTTACTGCTAATATGTTGGGCTTAGATAATGCTGCTACTCCTGCGGGATTGAAGGCAATGGGACAATTACAAGAAATAAATCCCGACAAAGAAAAGGCAAGCAATGCTCAAATCATGTTTATGGTGATTAACGCATCGGGACTAACCATTATCCCAGTTAGCATCATCACCATTAGAGCGCAAATGCTGAAAGATGCAGGTTCGTCTTTTAATCCCACAGATATATTTATTCCTGTTTTAATAGCTACATTTTTCTCTACGTTGGGAGGAATTTTACTCACCAGTTTTATACAAAAAATAAAATTCGACAGGGTAATTATTGCCTACTTGGGAGGCGCTGCTTTGCTGGTAGTTGGATTGCTGTCTATGTCGAATTATTTAAGCGAAACTCAATTACAAATATTCTCAAAAATACTGAGTAGCTCTATTCTTTTATCCATCATCGTAAGTTTCATTATCATGGCTTTGAGTAAGAAAGTAAATGTTTATGATTCATTTATTGAAGGCGCGAAAGATGGGTTCAATACCGCCATTAAAATTGTTCCTTACCTCATCGCAATATTAGTTGCTATTGGTGTTTTTAGAGCCAGTGGCGGAATGGATTGGCTGCAAGATGGCATTAAGTACAGCATTGCGTTTTTTGCGCCAAACGCCGATTTAATGTGGGTTGACGCCTTACCTACAGCCATTATGAAACCCTTGAGTGGAAGTGGCGCAAGAGGAATGATGGTGGAGACAATGAAGACATTTGGTCCGGAATCATTTCAAGGATTTTTATCATGTGTTTTTCAAGGAGCTGCGGATACTACTTTCTTCATTTTAGCGGTATACTTTGGTTCTATTGGAATTAAGAAAACAAGATATGCTTTGGGCGCTGCCTTATTCGCCGATTTATGTGGCGTGATAGCAGCGATAGTTGTAGCTTACATCTTTTACCCTAAGTAGTTTTTCCAATCACTCTCTGCGTTAATCTGCGAGATCTGCGGAACACATATTTTCTCCCGCAGATTAACGCAGAAAAAAAGGCTTGAGAATATTCCCAAGCCTTCTTCTTTATAATATTATTTGCTTTATTTCTTCACTAAAAATTTTTGAGCACAACGTAAATTACGAATTGATTTAAATTTTGAAGGATCTGCATCCAAGGCTTCCAAATCTTTTCTTGTCGCTTCATCCAGCAAACCAATTAAAGGTTGTTCCACTTTATACAGTTGCACTAAGGCATCTTTAATTTCAGCATCCCAAACATCAGCAAGGTTATCTAAATCCTCAGGATGAATAGTAGCTCTGCAATTTTTAGCGCCGCAACCACAAGGGAAGGAATAATCTAAATTGAAAATACCGTACTCATCTGTGATCTCTTCTCCAGGTTGAATATCGCGCAAAGCAATTTCAAATCCGTAACCAGTGCTTATGGTATTTCTACCGCAATTGTGATTTACATATTTGGCGATATCCCAGCTTAAAATTCTAAAGCCTCTTTCATCTATGTAAGAAAATTTTTCGATTACATCTTGCATAGTTTTAGAGTGAGATGCATAGTGCGCATCATCCACTTCGATTTCTAAACTATCTTTAACATAAATCATAGTTCCTTTTGGAATGAACTTTTTGGCGAAAACGCCTAAGCCTATTTTCTCGCTAACTTGACGAACCTCTGTGTTGGGATGAATCATTTGAATATTTTAATTTTTGATTAACAGGAACTAAAGTTTGAATTATTCCACGAATAATTAAAATCGCAGCATCACTATTTTTCTATTATTTATGAACATATTAACAATTCGAGAGACGCAGAGACGCAATATGATGCGTATCTACGAAATAAATTGTTTTGCTTTTTCCAAAGCAGAACCGATACCACCTAAATTATTTCCGCCAGCTGTTGCGTAAAATGGCTGTCCGCCACCACCACCTTGAATATCCTTCGCCAATTCGCGTACGATATTCGAGGCATTCCAACCTTTCGATTTCACTAAATCTTCGTTGATTACCACTGTTAAATTTGGTTTGCCGCCAATCTCAGCAGCGAGTACCATAAAGAGGTTTGGCACTTCGGCTTTCAATTGAAAACACAAATCTTTAATAGCGTCGGCAGATTCTAATTCTATTTTTTTAGCCAAGAAACTAACTCCGCCTAACTGCTCGATTTCTTTAAGTAATTCCACTTTTAATCCTTTGGCTTTTTCGCTCAATAATGCAGAAATTTCTTTGGTGAATTTAGCATTGTCGTCGATTAATTGTTGTGCAGCTTTTATCAAATCTTTCGGATTGTTCAATACATCTTTCACCTCTTGCAATAGCTGTAACTGCTCGTTGACGTATGCATCGGCTTTTTCTCCAGAGATGGCTTCAATCCTTCTGATACCCGCAGCTACAGCACTTTCAGAAAGCACAATCACTTTACCAATTTGAACAGTAGATTTTACGTGAGTTCCACCGCACAACTCCACTGATTCTCCAAATTGAACCAATCGCACTTTATCGCCGTATTTTTCGCCAAACAAAGCCATTGCGCCTCGTTTTTTTGCTTCATCAATGGCGATAGCTCTTTCTTCTTGTAATGAAATGTTATCACGAATATTTTGGTTCATTATATCTTCTACCTGTTTCAATTCTTCGTCGGTAATTTTTTGAAAATGAGAGAAGTCGAAACGCAAATTATTTTCATTCACCAACGATCCTTTTTGCTCTACATGGGTTCCTAAAACAGAGCGCAAAGCATGATGCAACAGGTGCGTAGCAGAGTGATTTGCTTCGGTAGCCAAACGTTTCGATTTACTCACCACCGCCTTCACTTCAGCATTAACATCTGTAGGTAATTTATCTAAGAAATGAAGAAATACACCGTTCTCTTTTTTGCAATCTAACACCGAATATTTTTCACCACCCACTTCCAAGAAACCACGGTCACCTACTTGTCCGCCACCTTCAGCATAAAAAGGAGTTTCCCCCAATTCTACTTGCACCAATTCTTTACCTTTGGTTTTTACTTTACGGTAGCGTAATATTTTTGATGTAGCTTCTAACGAATCGTAACCCACAAATTTTCCTTCGCCTGTGTTAACGGAAATCCAATCGTCTGTTTCAACAACCGATGCAGAACGAGAGCGTTCTTTTTGTTTTTCGAGTTCAGCTTGGAAGCCTAGCATGTCCACCGACAAGCCTTTTTCGCGCGCCAACAAATCGGTTAAGTCGATGGGGAAACCATAAGTGTCAAACAATTCAAAAGCGAAAGTACCGTCGATAATTTTAGAATTTAGATTGACGATTTTAGATTCGAATTTTTGAATTCCTTTTTCCAAAGTTCTCAAGAAATTTTGCTCCTCTTCTTTTATCACCTTCTCAATAAAATCTTGCTGTTTTGCCAACTCAGGAAAGAATTGTCCCATTTGTTCATTCAACACTTCCACCAATTGATAGATGAATGGTTCGTTCATATTTAGCTTGCTGTAGCCATAACGCACAGCTCTTCTTAAGATACGACGAATAACATAACCAGCACCTGTGTTCGACGGCATTTGACCGTCGGCAATAGCAAACGAAACCGCACGAATATGATCAGATATTACACGAATAGCAATATCCGTTTCTTCTGTAACGCGGTATTTTTTATTGGTAATTTTTTCAATTCTATAAATTAGCGGAGTGAAAACATCTGTATCGTAGTTTGATGTTTTACCTTGTAAGGTGCGCACCAAACGCTCGAAGCCCATACCTGTATCGACATGCTGAGCAGGTAATTTTTCTAATGAACCATCGGCCTTGCGATTGAACTCCATGAACACGTTGTTCCAAACTTCAATCACTTGAGGGTGGTCGTTGTTCACTAATGTTGCACCACTTACTTTTTTTCTATCTTCATCAGACCTTCCGTCGTAGTGGATTTCGCTACATGGTCCGCAAGGACCTTGGTCGCCCATTTCCCAAAAGTTATCTTTCTTATTTCCGTTTAAGATTCTGTCTTCTGCAATGTATTGTTTCCACTCGTCGAAAGCCTCTTGATCCAAACCTAAATTGCTCGCTTTGTCACCTTCAAAAATGGTAACATACAAACGATCTTTATCGATTTTATAAACATCGGTAAGTAACTGCCAAGCCCATTCAATCGCTTCTTTTTTGAAATAATCACCAAACGACCAGTTACCCAACATTTCGAACATAGTGTGATGGTAGGTATCAACCCCAACTTCTTCTAAATCGTTGTGTTTACCCGATACCCGCAAACACTTTTGAGTATTGGCGATACGCGGATATTTCACTGGAGCGTTGCCTAAGAAAATGTCTTTAAACTGATTCATCCCTGCGTTGGTAAACATTAAGGTTGGATCGTTTTTAACCACCATTGGAGCTGAAGGAACGATGTGGTGTCCTTTGCTCTCAAAAAATTTCATAAACTGTTCGCGTACTTCTGCAGCTTTCATAAAAAAATGTGTTCAATGTTTAATGTTCAATAGCTTGTAAGCCTACCGACGGATTACTGTTAGCTAAACTAGAGAACTTGCAAGGCTTGAAATAATAGAAAAAAGTCATATATTCACAACCCTTGTTAATTTGGCAAATCTAAGTAATCGTATGTCAAAAGAGAAATTTGGAGTAGGACAATCGATAAAATATGCGAAAAGAAAACCGCGTAAGGCTTTGGTGTTTCTTTTAGTAGTGACTTTGATTGCCTTTTTAATTAACATGGCTCTTCTTCCTTACCTAGAGAAATACGTTTCTAAGAGAAAATCGAGAGAGATCGACAAGTTGAAATACGAGTATGCTTTGATGAGCTTACGGCTTGAGCGAATGAATAAAGATTTGCAGAAGTTGAGCAATCAGGACGATAGTTTATATGCATCTGTTTTCGGACTCACGCCGCTTACTGAAGAACAGAGAATGGCTGGTGTAGGCGGGCACGACATGAATAAAAACATCAGTGGTTACGAATATTCGCACCTCATGAAAACCACCAATACCAAGCTAAAAGCCTTGGAAGCAAAAATTCAAGTGCAAGAAGAATCGTACAAAAGAATTCAAAAAAAAGCACTTGATGTGGCACAAAAAATATCTAGTATTCCTGCCATTCAGCCCTTAAAAAACAAGCATAATGTGCAGCTGTCATCAGGCTTTGGTATGCGATTACACCCAGTGCATGATACTTATAGAATGCATACGGGGCAGGACTTCACAGCTCCCAAAGGCACTCCCATTCACGCAACAGGAGATGGAACAATCGTTTTTGCAGGCAGCGATCACAATGGCTATGGTAAATATGTAATCATTAAACATGGCTATGGCTATCAAACACTTTACGGCCACATGAGCAGAATCGATGTGCAAAAAGGCGACAAAGTAAAACGTGGTGATGTTATTGGAGGTGTAGGATCAACAGGCACTTCCACAGCAATGCACCTACATTATGAAGTGATCAAAAAAGGAACGAAAGTAGACCCAGCTAATTTCTTTTTCGACGATATTACTTATACCGAATATCGTGAGATGATGGAAATTTCAAGACGTATCAATCGTGCGCTCGATTAGCATATTTTTATATCTTTACCCACAAATTATTCGCAGTGCCCTACAAGGAAAAAGAAACATCGAAATTGTATTACACCATTGGTGAAGTATCTGAAATGTTCGATGTGAACACTTCATTGATTCGCTTTTGGGAAAAGGAATTTGATATTCTTAAACCTAAAAAAAGTAAGAAGGGCAATCGCCTGTTTACCAAAGACGATGTAGATAATTTCAAACTCATTCACCACCTGGTGAAAGAAAGAGGATTCACTTTAAATGGCGCTAAAGACAAGCTTAAAAAACATAAGCTTGAAGCCAAAAAAGAAGTAGAAATGGTGCAATCTTTAGAGAAAGTAAAAAAGTTTTTACTTGCCCTTAAAAAGGAATTGTAAGTGTTTTCCGCAAAATTTTAATTTTTTGTAACCTTTCGTCCCTTCTGAAAGTAATTGGGGCTGCAAACCTGAAATCAACTGTTTTGAAAAAGAAAGTACTTGTAGTAGAAGATGAGCACATGCAAGCCAAGTTACTTGCAAACACATTGCTCAAAGAAGGTTCAGAAGTTTTTCTATGTGAAGAAGGCAATTACGCCAAAACCATATTGGGTTTAAATAAATTCGACATTATATTTTTAGACATCAACATTCCCAACATAAACGGATTAAGACTTTTAGAGATGATTCGCTCTAGTGCCGACCAAGCCAATTTCAGCACTCCGGTGGTGATTTGCACCACATCAGATGACCACAACCATAAAATGGAATCGTTTAAAAATAAGGCGAACGAGTATTTTTTGAAACCTATTTTACCTGATAAGATTAGATCGACGGTGAGTTATTATTTGTCGTGAATCTCCAAAGCTCTGCTTCTTTCGTGCAGAATTTGAGTGTATTGTTTTTTAAACTCGTCGTTCAAAAAACTTAAGGATATAAAATTTTCAAATTCTTTAAGCAAAGAACTATACTTGAACAAAACTTTTTCCGCAGCAACTGGCGTAATCTCTATCTTTCTAGCCAATTCGATAAAATCCTTTTTTCGTATTTTATTTTTCTTTCCATTCATGTGCAAAGCCATTTGTTCGGGATCAGCTTTTCCCATCACCAAAGTACTCGACATTAAATCATAAGCTGGAGACAAACGATATTGATTTTCATCGTTTTTGATGATAGAGAAATTTTTCAAATGCATATCGGCATTTCCTGTAAGAAAAGAAAAAACAGCTATATCAAAAAATTGTATCAAATCGATACCAGGCGAAGATGAATATTTTTTAATTGTTTTACCCACCTTCTCCATAGTACCGTTATCGTACTTGCTACGTCCAACACTAGATACTTCCATCAACTGACAGAAATCTTCCATAGGTATTTTTTTACCATTGTCTCTATCGAACCTTTTGGTAACGTAAACCAATTGATTGGTTTCGGTTCTTAACAAAGTATGCTGCGCTGTTTCGATGCCTGCAATTTGCGCCAAATGTATAGTTAAATCCTCATTTTCTGGAATGGATGGATACACTTCAGACTGAGGTTTTAAAATATATTGCCCCCACAAACCAACTATGGTTAGTCGTGATTTTTTAGGATCATCGGGTAGAGCTTCTAAATTGAGTGATAATTTAGGCTGAACACCTGGAATCGTGATGCTTCTTCTGGTTATTTCCTCCGCCATTTCATGAAGTTCCTTTTTGCTTAATGACAAGGCTGGTGGAATTGATGTATTGAATATTTTTTTGCTGCACTTAGGATGAAAATCAATTTGATTTTCATCTAACTCTTTGTAGCAATACAAACATCTATTTATTTTACTTTCCATCTTATTCTCTTATTACACTTACAGCACCAATACAATCTTTGCAAACACTTAACAAAAGTTCCATTCTATCTTTTTCGTTGAGCTTCCAATTCTTCAATGCGATGTCGAGTAAAAAACCTTCAGGAATCAAGCCATCAAAAAATGGGAGCATATTTTTCTCATCTGTGTATGGCTCAGTGCGAACGGGTAATGTCTGACTAATAGCACCATGAATCGGATTTTTCACATATTCTTCGATGTAGGTGAAATGATATCCACTGTCATTTTGCTCAACATCACCAACATAAGTTTCGTAAAAATACACTTTGCCTTTTTTCATTGTTATTGATGATTTATTTCCATTATTTCATTGTGCCTTACTTCTATTAATAAAGAGGAGTCTTGTTTTTTATTCCAAACTAATGCTTTTGGATTAGGCAAAACCTTCCACGCAACAATATTTCCTTTTTCATCCCTCACCTCGTTCATTAAAAAACCCACCACTTGTGTTCTATTAGTCTTTGTAATAGTAACTGGTTTGCCAAGTAAGTTATGCCAAATTTGCCAAGGGTCATTTGCTTTAGAATTCACCCCCAAATGAAATCCGAAAAACGAAAGAACATCATTTACTTTATCCAATCGAAGTTTCGATCTTCCCTGTTCCAAATCACGCAAAAAATGCAGTCCAACACCAGTCATATCAGCCAATTGCTCTTGCGTAAGCTTTTGCTTTTCACGCTGGTATTTCACGAAGGCAGCTATATTACTCGTTTCTTTCATTATAGAATTAATGTATACAAATATATGAAATAATAAATACAAGTCAATAAATGTATATCATTTTAATTTAACTTGATTATTATACGTTTTTAGTATAGTTTAGAATTAAATGAAATACACCCGATAGTGTATAAAAAACTCGCAAACCTAATATCTATAGCTATCCTAGCGAGGCCTCAGTAATTTCAAATTTAGCGCAGCGTAATTTGAAATCCCTTTTTCAGGCATTTGTAATGCCGATGCGCTATTCGTAAACTAGGACTGTCGCGATTAAAAATCGCTAAAATGAAGATTTCAAATTACGCTGCGCTAAATTTGAAATTACTGGTATTTTTTGAAGCCTATTTTACCTGATAAGATTAGATCGACGGTGAGTTATTATTTGTCTTAACAATACCTCTTGCCATCAGTAATTTCAAATTTAGCGAAGCGTAATTTGAAATCCCTTTTTCAGGCATTTGTAATGCCGATGCGCTATTCGTAAACTAGGACTGTCGCGATTAAAAATCGCTAAAATGAAGATTTCAAATTACGCTGCGCTAAATTTGAAATTACTGCGTTTGTAATGACGATTCACAATTCTTAAACTAGGACTATCGCGATTAAAAATCGCTAAAATGAAGATTTCAAATTACGCTGCGCTAAATTTGAAATTACTGGTTTTATTGGTGTCACCCTCTGAGACTGCCTTTTCGAAATCGGTGAATGTGTCAACTTTAATTTTATCAAAAGTCTTAAGCACTTTTTCTTGAGAAGCAAAAGAAAACAGAATAGCAACAATAACTACAAACCCAAAAAATCTCATTTTCCAATATTTTAATTAACTCT
>CAMDPJ010000065.1 GCA_945903925.1 Chryseobacterium gleum | reverse complement strand
GTACCACTAAAGCAAAATACAGAATTGATGCGGTAGATGAAATTCGCGAGAAAGCTTCTTCTTTTAAAGAGGAACGCAAAATTGCAATTGAAAGTCATGTGAGTAGGATAGGGAAGAAGGTGTTAGAGTTGCACCATGTGAGTAAATCGTATGGAGAAAGACAAATCATTAAAGACTTTTCCTATGTATTCAAAAAAGAAGAAAAGGTAGGCATTATTGGTAGAAATGGTTCGGGTAAAAGTACTTTACTCAATATGATTAAATCGCTGGAAGAACCCAGCAGTGGTAGAGTAGAGGTGGGGCACACCGTAAAAATTGGCTATTATTCACAAAAGTTAGAAGACGTGAAACCTGGACAACGGGTGATTGACGTATTGCGTGATCATGCCGAAGAGGTAAAGATGGGTGGCGGAAGAACGATGTCGATTTCGCAATTGCTTACTCAGTTTCAGTTCGATATGCGCAAGCAAACCGCCTTTGTAGATAGCTTGAGCGGTGGGGAAAGAAAGCGTTTGCAGTTGGTTTCTATCTTGATTCAGAATCCGAATTTCTTGATTTTAGATGAGCCTACGAATGACTTAGATTTATCGACTTTATCGGCATTAGAAGCTTTTCTTCAGGATTTTGAAGGTTGTGTAATAGTGGTTTCCCACGATAGATATTTCTTAGACAATGTGGTTGATCATCTCTTTGTTTTTAGAGGCAACGGAGAGATTCAAGATTTCCCTGGAAATTATTCTCAGTTCCGAGAAAATAAAAGCATGAAAGCGGCTTTAGATGTGAAAGAGAAAGTGGAGAAACCAAAGGTGGAAGAAGTTGTAGTAAAGAAAGAAGAAAAGAAAAAACTCACCTATAAAGAACGCCAAGAATACGAACAATTGGAGAAAGAAATTGGTGAGTTAGAAAAAAAACAATTGAGCATTAGCGAAGAGTTTTCATCGGGTAATTTAAGCGGCGATGAATTTAACAAGCGTTCGGTTGAGTTGGCAAAAATATCGACAACCCTCGAGGAAAAGACCTTGCGTTGGATGGAACTGGCTGAATACGCGTAGTTTATCCTGTTCAAAAACTTTACACTTTATACTTTAATCCTTAGACTTAATTCGCTATTTTCGCCCCTCATTTATTATATGGCCGAGAATTGTAAATATGTTTTCGATTTCGATAGCACGCTAACACAGGTGGAAGGGCTTGATGTGCTTGCTGAAATTTCGCTAAAAGGTAATCCTAAACAAGCCGAAATTATTGAGAAAATAAAGCACATCACCGATATGGGTATTGATGGTACTATTTCTTTTACCGAAGGTTTGAAACAAAGATTGGCCATTTTAGAAGCCAAAGAAGAGCATTTGCCTTTATTGGTGAACAGATTGAAGAAAGAAATATCAAAGTCGATTGCCCGCAATAAAGCATTCTTTAAGCTGCACGCCAAAGATATTTATGTGATGTCGGCAGGTTTTAAAGAGTTTATTGAACCTATCGTTAAAGAATACCATATTCCTCCCGAAAGAGTTTTCGCCAATACCTTCAAATTTAAAGATGGTAAAATCGTGGGCTTCGATGCTAAGAATCCTTTGTCGAAGCACAACGGCAAGATTGAGTGCATGAAGAAAATGAACCTTACGGGTAAGGTTTATATGATAGGAGATGGTTTTAGCGATTATGTTACCCGCAGAGATGGCGTTGCCAATAAGTTTTTTGCTTACACGGAGAATGTTGAAAGAAAAAACATCTTAGATGTTGCCGATCACATCACCCCAAGTCTTGAAGAATTTTTATACTTAAATAAATTGCCCATGGCTATTTCTTATCCTAAAAATAGAATTAAAGTATTGTTGTTGGAGAATATCCACCCCAATGCTTGCAAAATTTTTACCGCCGAAGGCTACACCGTTGAAACAATGAAGGGTGCGCTTGATGAAGCTGAGTTGTGCAAGAAAATAAAAGATGTGCATATTTTGGGTATCCGTTCGAAAACCAATGTAACAGCAAAGGTTTTAGAGCATGCCAATAAATTAATGACGGTTGGTGCTTTTTGTATTGGCACCAAACAAATCAATTTAGATGCCTGTAAAGAAAAAGGGGTGATTGCATTCAATGCTCCTTACAGCAATACGCGTTCAGTAGTTGAATTGGCGATAGGTGAAATTATTATGTTGCTGCGTCGCGTTTTCCAAAGAAGTACCGAATTGCACAATGGTAAATGGAACAAGACAGCTAACGGTAGCTACGAAGTAAGAAACAAAACTTTGGGTATTGTTGGTTACGGTAATATTGGTTCTCAACTTTCGGTATTTGCTGAAGCTTTAGGAATGAAGGTTTTATTCTACGATTCAGTAGAGAAGTTAGCTTTAGGAAATGTAGTAAAATGCAATACTTTAAATGAATTATTGAAAAAATCAGATGTTGTTTCTTTGCACATCGACGATAGTTCTGAAAACAAAAATTTCTTTGGCGATAAAGAATTTAAAGCGATGAAAGATGGTGCTTCTTTTGTGAATTTGAGTCGCGGCTTTGTGGTAGATATCGCTGCATTGGTGAAACACCTAAAAAGCGGAAAAATTGCTGGTGCCGGAGTAGATGTTTTCCCAAAAGAACCTAAAAACAATGATGAAGCTTTTGTTTCTGAATTGATTGGTTTGCCTAATGTTATTCTTACACCACACGTTGGAGGAAGCACACAAGAGGCGCAAGTAAATATTGCTGAGTTTGTTCCAGCTCGTATCATTGCTTATGTGAATAAAGGTATTTCTTATAAAGCAGTGAACTTCCCTAATATTCGTTTGCAGGAGCAAGGTAGTTCTCATCGTTTCTTGCATGTGCACGAAAATGTGCCAGGTATCATGGCGAAGGTGAACAGTATTTTGTCTAAACAAGGATTAAATATCGTTGCGCAATCGTTGGCCACCGATCAAAAAATTGGTTATTTAATTACCGATGTAGATAAAACATACAAGAAAGAATTGATTGAAGAGTTGAAGAATATTAAACATACAATTAAGTTTAGAGTACTGTATTAATGAGTGACGACCGCTACGAATATCTTAGAAAACAGCTGGAAACTCAAATGAGTTTTCCCTCAAAGTATATGTTCAAATTTATCGTGCCTAAAGACAAGGTACATCAAATTAAACCTCATTTCGAAACAGCTGAAATCACAGAAAAACATTCGACCAAAGGCAACTATGTTAGCGTTACTGTAATGGTTATTGTGTTCTCTGCCGAAGAAGTATTGCAAGGTTATAAAAGAGTGGCGCATATAGAAGGTTTGGTGGCTTTATGATGATGTGGCAAGGTAAGCTGGAGAAGATGCCGGTGGAGTTGCTCAATCCGGTAAAGTATTATCTCGAGGATAATAAATCTAAAGTGTGCATTAACGATTGTATCGGTAAAAATATCCGACTCACTTTTCAAAATGAAATTCGTTGTGTGGCGTGTGATAAGAAGACGAATAAGTCTTTCGGACAAGGTTTTTGTTATCCCTGTTTTTTAAAATCTCCACAGAATTCTGAATGTATTGTTAGGCCAGAATTGTGTTTGGCACATGAGCATCAAGGTAGAGATGTAGAGTGGGAAGAAAAAAATCACAACGTGCCGCATTATGTATACATCGCGCAAACCAGCGATGTGAAGGTGGGCGTAACGCGTGCGAGTAATTTGCACAATCGTTGGATTGATCAAGGAGCGCGCAGAGGTATTAAATTGGCGTTGGTGCCTTATCGCCAGCTGGCCGGACTAATAGAAATCGAACTCAAACAATATATTTCCGACAAAACGAATTGGCAAAAAATGCTCAAAGATGAAAGAGGAGAAGAAGTAGATTTGGTGAAACTCAAAAACTCATTAATCGATAAGCTTCCCGAAGACTTGATGGAGTATGCCGAAGACGATGATAAAATCATCGAAATTCAATATCCTGTTGAAACATATCTCGAAAAAATAAAAAGCGTTGGCTTCGATAAAGAAGCTATTGTAGAAGGAAAATTACAAGGTATTCGCGGCCAGTATCTCTTATTTAGCAATGGTAATGTGATTAATCTTCGCAAGCACAGTGGTTATGTGATAAGTATCGAGGTGCTGGAAGTGGAGGCAGAAAAGGTTGTTGTGCAAGGGAGTTTGTTTTAATGATTTTTGTTTTAATGATTTTTATTGTCTGTTATCTCTAGAAGCCACATACCCAAGCACCCAAATCATCAGTATTCCGAAACTTATAGATCCCCAAAAGTTGAAATACACTTCTTCGGCAGTGAGCAAAATAAATGTGCTAGGGTCTTCGGGCAAGTAGAGAAGTTTTTGTTTTTCGCCAAATGTGTATTCGTGAAATTGATCGGTGAAAATCACTTTTTCTTTTTCTCCCGATGAATGAATCACTTCGTATTCTAGAAAGCTGTATCCGCCAATGGCATTGAAGTGCTCGCCAACACAAATAGCAACAGAGGATTTGCTGTTGATAAATTTGCCTAAATTGGCCACCAATGGGGTTAAGAGTATGATGATAGAGACAACGAGGAATCGAGCGGTGGTGAAAAACTTGAAGTCGGAATCTTTAATAGAGAAATCTTTGTCGAGAAAACTTTGTCGCTTTACTTTAGGGTAGCCTCTTTGGGCCAAAGAATCTTTAGTTTTTAGTTTGAATAATATTTTAAGTTTATCCCACATTATTTTCGCTTTGCTAAACATTTGTTGGCGAAGTGACAAACATAAGCCGAACCAGCGCCAACAATTGCGCCTACTAATACATCACTTGGATAATGTACGCCTAAATGCATTCGAGAATAGCCCACCCCACTAGCCCAAATGAATGAAGGTGCGATAATATACCATTTTGGAAATGATAATGATAAAGACGTTGCCGCTGCGAAGGCGCTGGAGGTGTGGCCAGAGGGGAAAGAAGGGCTTCCTCCGTCGGTCATTTTTTCAATAAAAGGATAGGTTACGAAGGGACGATCTCTATTGATGCTATATTTCATCACTGCGCTAATGCCCGATGCTACTACAAAAGCAGCGCTCATGTATAATCCTTTTCGGGTTAAAGCTGAATCTTTTTTGAGCAAGCCAATACCCGCTGTAATTAAAGGTGCGCCGATGCAAATAGGAATATCAGAATGGGTGAAAAAAAGGAAAGTTCCATCGAGATTTTTGTTTCTGTTTACATTGATTTCTTTCAACAAGTTGATGTCGATATTTTGTGCTATGCCATGAAGAGCTGCACTTAGAAGCATCATTATAGTTAATATTTTTTTCATTAGATAAACTTAAGAGTTGTAGGAGATTTTACATAAAATTAATATGAATTATTTCGTTTAACCATTTAGTACCTTATTTTTGCAGATTAACATTATGGCAAAAAAATCACCCATCATCAATAGAGAAGTCAGCTGGCTTTCTTTCAACGAAAGAGTTCTTCAGGAGGCCGAAGATATTAAAAATCCTTTATTGGAAAGAATGCGTTTTTTAGGTATTTTTTCCAACAACATGGATGAGTTTTATCATGTTAGAGTAGGGTCTTTGTTTCGTAGGATTCGCGTAGAGCATGACAAGCAAGATAAACACTTGTTCACTCAAATACATAAAACTGTTTTGCGTTTAAACCACGAAGCCGAAAAAATATTGGCAGCACTTAGGGTAGAGTTAGAGAAAAAAGGAGTTGATTTTGTTGATGAGAAAAAGTTAAGTAAGGAGCAAGGTGAGTTTGTAAAAGATTATTTTACCAAAAAGGTTCGTCCGTTCTTAGTGCCCATCATGATTAATTCGGCTCCTCATTTCCCCGATTTGCATGATGACACTATTTATCTTTCTATAGTGCTTACTGATTCTTCAAAAAAAGAGCATGATGAATTCGCGATTATTGAAATACCCGATGAGATAGGTAGATTTGTTGTAATTCCTGGCACTAAAAATAAGAAGGCCATCATGTTTGTAGATGATGTAATTCGCTATAATTTAAATGAGATATTCACCTTGTTTGAGGAATACGATACTTTTGAATCGTACACTGTTAAAGTAACGCGAGATGCAGAATTAGATATAGAAGCCGATGCTTCAAAAAGTTTAACTGATCAATTATCATATAGCATCAAACAAAGACGAAAGGGCAATCCGGTTCGTTTTGTTTACGATTCAAAGATTCCCGATAAGTTTCTTAATCTCATTTTAAAGAAGGCTAAAATTGTAGAGACAGAAATTTTGATACCTGGTGGTAAATATCACAACGTTAGAGATTTTATAGATTTCCCTTCATTAGGTATTCCTGGCGCTGAATTTATATCACAGCCTCCATTAGTGCATTCCGATTTTTCTAAAGGTGGAAACTTATTCAAGGTAATAAAACAAAAAGATGTTTTGTTGCAGTATCCTTACCATTCTTTTACTCATTTTTTAGATTTGTTGCGTGATGCGGCAATTGATCCTAAGGTAAGAACCATTAGAATGACTATTTACCGTTTGGCGAAAGAGTCGGCTGTGATCAATGCATTGGTGAATGCTGCTCAAAATGGCAAGAAAGTTACTGTTTTGATGGAGATTCAGGCGCGTTTTGATGAGAAAGCAAATATCAAGTGGGCACAAATATTACAAGAAGCGGGTGTTAAAGTATTGTATGGTTTAAAAGGTTTGAAAGTACACAGTAAATTGGTGCTTATTTCTCGCCGAGAAAGAAATAAAACGGTGCGTTATGCCAATATAGGCACAGGTAATTTTAATAAAGATACTGCCAAAATTTTTTCAGATGTTTCATTGTTCACGGCCGACCCTAGAATTACAGTTGATGTGCACAACATGTTTAAATTTTTTGAAGATGTTTACAAACCATACAAATACAAGCATTTGATTCTTTCACCTTTCAACAGTAGAAAAAAAATTAATGCATTAATTAACGTTGAGATACAAAATGCTAAACAGGGTAAACGGGCTGAAATGTTCTTAAAAATGAATAGCTTAAATGATGAAGCTATCGTTAAGAAAATATATGCTGCGGCTGCTGCGGGAGTTCACGTGCGATTGATGGTTAGAGGTATTTGCAGTGTGGTGGAAGGAGCAGAGGGTATGGAGAATTTACAAGTAAGAAGCATTGTAGGGAGATATTTAGAGCACTCGAGAGTGTTTACTTTTCATAATGGAGGAAAGCCTTTGTGCTTCATTTCTTCTGCCGATTTCTTAACCAGAAATTTCGACAACAGGGTAGAGGTTATTTGTCCGATTTTAGATACCAAGATTAAAGCCGAGCTAAAAGAATTCATGGAAATGCAGTGGAACGACAACATAAAGGCGCGTGTGATTGATGTGAATTTATCAAATTCCTATCATGTTGAGGTGAAATCTAAAAAAACTCAGGCGCATATAGATTATTACAATTATCTTAGAAGCCAAAAATCGGCTTAATGAATATTTTAAAGTTTGCTGCAATTGATATTGGTTCTAATGCTATAAGGCTCATTATCTATTACGTGGTAGAAGATGCTAAAGGAACCATTTTCAATAAGAATGAGTCGTATAGGGTGCCGTTGAGGTTGGGGAAAGAATCATTTGAGAACGGACAAATATCGGAAACGACCATACAAAATTTAGTATACACCATGACTGCCTTCGATAGATTGATGAGGGTGCATGAAGTGATTTCTTATAGAGCGTGTGCCACATCGGCTATGCGTGATGCTAAGAATAATTTGGAGATTGTAGATGAGGTGAGGGATAAGACAGGAATAAAAATTGAAATTATTAGCGGACAAGAAGAAGCCGATTTTATTTACGCCAATCATCTTTTTCAATCGCTGGCCATCGAGCGTCCGTTTTTGTATACCGACGTTGGTGGTGGAAGTACAGAGTTTACTTTGTTTCACCATAACAAAGCCGAGGCATCCACTTCTTTTAAAATTGGCACCATTCGTTTGTTGCAAAATAAAGTGAGTGAAGAAACATGGGAGGAGATGAAAAAGTGGATTAAAGATAACTGCAAAGGCAAAAAGAATTTAGAGATTATTGGTTCGGGTGGCAATATTAATCAGTTGAGTAAAATGACGAAATCTCGCAAAACATCTGAGCTGGATTACGAGGTTTTGAAAGAAATTTACCAGGATATAAAAAAGCGCACGTACGAAGAGCGAATAAGTGAATTAGGTTTAAAACCCGATAGGGCCGATGTGATAGAGCCAGCTGCCGAAATATTTTTAAATGTAATGCGCTGGTCGGGTGCTGAGGTAGTAAATGTACCCAAAACAGGTATGGGTGATGGTGTTATTAGAAAGTTGTATCAAGAGTATAAAACGAAATAAAAAAACTTCAAATAAATGAGTAAAAAGCATCTGATTTTCAGATGTTTTTTTTTCTTTTGAAGTAATGTGTTTACTTTTTATCTTCGCCCTTGTAACAAAATGCCCCTTTGTTTGTTCTACTGGGTATATTGAACTACTAACATTTTTATGATTTCACAATGGGTAAGAGATTAATAACGCTACTACTGGCGATATCTGCAAATTATGTTTTTGCACAGTGCACCAATGTACCTGTTCAAGAAGCTGTTCGAAATGGAGATTTTGAGGCTGGTTATTTAAGTGGATCAGGCACTACACATACCTTCACCACTGGCAGTGATTTCGATTTTTATTCAGACATGGACTTTAAGGGACAAAGCATTAGTTCTGCGGGAAATGGTTGTCACTATGGAATGGGCGATGGTTATACTGTAGCAAGAGCTGAGAATTTCACTTGTGCGTCTACCAACTATGTAAATACTACTTACTGGGGAATGTCTTATGGTGGAGACGCGAATTTTAAAGATCATACTCCTGGTAAAGCAGGAAAAGGTTATGCATTATTGGTGGATTTGAACAATCGTCAAACGAGTCCGAAAACATTGGGTAAGCCTATCGCATGGGAACAAAAAGTAAGTATTTATCCCAGTCAGAATTATTGGTTCTCCGCTTATATCGCAAATTTCTCAAATGGCACAGCACCGCAAATGCAAGTGGTAGTGATTCCTGAATTAGCTGGGGTTGTGGACAATGCAAACAAAGTTACTCTTCCTGTAACTACCACACCTGCTGGATTAATGCAATGGACTCAAATGAGCGCAAAATGGTCTCCTTTGGGAATTTATGATAAGGTTACTATTCGTTTTGAGTTTGTGAATTCATCAGGCGGATCTGGTGGATTAGACGCGGCGATAGATGATATTTCATTTATAAACAGTTGTCAGAATTTAGCCGCAGGAAACGCATATACTCCCGATTTTCAATTACCCGATACCATTAATTTATGCACTCAATCAGGTTCCAACATTACGCTAGATCCTCATGTTTCTGTTGGCCAGCAAGGCAATGCCTCAATCTATTGGTTCTCAGGAACAGCTAATCCACAAACACAAACCAATACTGGTGTTTGGTCGAAAACGGTTAGTACTACAGGTGTTTATCGTGTTTGTATTGATGACCCAGATAACGATTGTTCGGTAAATGATAAAGTAGTTTTAATTGAAAATTTAGCGCTTAACCTTCCCGATTTAGAATTGTGTAGTCCTAGTTCTTATACTGTTGATTGTGGTATTACTACTCCTACTATTGGCGTTTCTTCTGTTTCTTGGGGCGGTGCGTCGGGTACCGGATCTGGAAAGACATACACTGCGAACAAAGCTGGTGTGCATACTTTACTGGTGAGTAGCGCAGTTGGCCACAATTGTAATTTTACCGAAGCTTTCAATGTTATTTCTAAACTACCTACTGCACCAACAAATTTAGAGTATTGTGATGGAGGGGGAACATCAACTAACTTGATTGTTGGCGATGGTAAATCATACACTTGGTCGACATCTCAAATAATGACTCCTGTTATTGGAACGGGAGTTTCTGTGCCGTGGACTCCTGCCGGAGGGACTACTGGAGATCAAACTTTATGGATTCAAAATGCAGCTACTACTAGTGCTGGAACGATGAGCGGACCAACAATCACCAATTCACAAGGGGCGGGCGCTTATACCACCAATATTACCGCGCATCAAGCCATTAATATTAAAACAGCTAAAATGGGTGTTGAAAATTGGACAGGTTCGTGTGGCGGTAGTGGTGGTACAAGTAATGTAACGGTTCAATTGTTAGATGCAAGTAATGCGGTTGTAACCACTAAAGTTGTGGCTGTTCCTTGTGGCTCTGCTGGTAATGTTACTTTGGATATTAATGTGCCAGCTGGTAATTATAAATTGAAAGCTACTGGTGGTGGTAATTTGTTTACTACCGCGGTTTGGTCGGGTACTGCAAGTACTTATTCACTTGCTGGTTATATCGATGTTACAGGTTATAGTTCACATTACGGTGCGTTCGGACAAATGGTAATTGAAAAATCAGAGGCCTGTGACCCAATTCCTGTAATTGTTAAAGCAAAATCATGTTGTACAAAGCCAACCGACAATCCTTTAATTGATCAGGCTTTGAGCACGCTTTCAGTTTGTACTCCAGATAAAGCAACAATAGTAACCAAAGCATTGACTAATGGTTTAGATTATAAATGGCAAGTGAGTCATAACAATGGTGCAACTTGGGCAGATTCTGCTGGAACAACGGGTGTTATAGCTGGTGGTAAAGCTACTTTGGCCAATGTATCAGCCAATGG
>CAMDPJ010000064.1 GCA_945903925.1 Chryseobacterium gleum | reverse complement strand
TTGTTTTCCCAGTACCCGGAGGTCCTTGAAGTACAATATATTTTCTTTCATTCAAAAGACTTCTTATTTCTTCAGCTTCATCTATTGTTTCAGTTTTAAGGAAAGGTTCTAAGGCTTCCGAAATTGCTTTTCGATGCTCTTTGTTTGATGGCCAGTCTCTAAGTTTTGCATAACCGGCTACAAATGCAGCAATTATTTCTTTTCCTACTTTGCTTTCTGGGTCATCAATAATTTGGCAAGCTGGTAAAACTTTTGTGTAGGTCTTTATTGTGTTTTTTATGTGTTGTAAATCTAGGTTGCCAGTGATGGACTTTGGTAAACTTGTTTCTATGTCAGAAAAATCAGATTTGCAAAATCCCTTTTCGTTAATAAGTTTCGAGAATAGGCGTCTTAGTCCGGGGTAGGTTGCAAGTTCATAGTCATTTTTAAAACCACTAGAACCAATTCCCAAACAAACTAACCAAGGCTGGTCTTGGTCATTTGGAAATATAGTTAATGAAAAGTCGTGGAATGGCCCCGAAGCTTCTTCTTCTGGATGAATAAAACCAAAATATGCTCCGTTGTCTTTTAAAGCCTCTTGTCCAGTGTTGTTTCGTTCAACATAAGGTTTATTAAATTCGTTTTCTGTCTTGGCACCGAACTGTTCCGCCTTCTCTTTGATGAATTGTCTAATATTTTCTATGTTCATATTGTCTGTTTGAGTGTCGTTTTACAATGCCCGGTAACATTTCGCTATACGCATTGCGTATATTTCCACCTTATGTAAAGTGTGTTTTTCCAAATTTAACAGCACTACGTTCAATAATGAAATTAATATTGTAAAAAATCTTTGCATAAGTGCAGCTAATATACCGTTTTTTACAACATATCAAACGGACTTTTAATTTGATTGAAGCCCTTGGTGGTAACATGTGTGTAAACCTCTGTGGTTTTGCTGCTACTATGTCCTAGCAGCGACTGAATGTACCTCAAGTCCGTTCCGTTCTCCAATAGATGAGTAGCAAAACTATGTCTTAAAGTATGTACCGTTGCTGGTTTTAAAATTTTGGCTTTTTGGCAGGCGATATTAAATATTGTTTGTATAGATCTTTCGCTGTAGGCTCCGCCCAATTGCCCTTCAAACAAGTATTCTTTAGGTTGGTACTGTAAATAGTACTCGCGCAAGTGTTGCAGTATTTGTGGCGATAGTAATGTGTATCGATCCTTTTTTCCCTTGCCCCCCTTAATGTGAATGAGCATGCGGGTTTTATCGATATCCTGAATTTTTAAATTGCACAGTTCGCCAATTCTTAACCCTGCAGAATATATCAATTGAATAATGCAACGATGTTTAAAATTATCAATGTTTTGAATAACGGCTTTTACTTCTTCAATACTGAGCACTGAAGGCAGTTTATTTTCTTTAAAAGGCCGATCAATTTGGTAATATTTACGCTGTTGCCCCAAAACTTTCTCGAAATAAAATTTAATGGCATTGATGGCTTGGTTTTGAGTAGATACAGATACATTTCGTTTAACCAGATACATTAAATAGTTTTTGATTTGTTCCTCAGATATGTTGCTGTAATTGGGTTCTTTTGTGAAGTTGATAAAATCACTAAAAATGGAGCAGTAGCTTTTAATGGTTTGTGGGCTGTAACGTACCAATTCTAATTTTTGTAAATATTCGGGAGGTAATTCTAAGGTTTGATTATTATGTACTTTAGGTGCAAGTTTTTTCTCTTTTTGAGAGCTCATTTGCAGGCGTAAATTATTTTGCTCGCAGTAGTTTTTAATGTGTTTTAAGTTTTCCTCGGTATGCGGCAATACCCAACATTTATCGCTTGAATTCCATTTTGCCTCTTTTGCTTTTTTGAGGTGTTGATACATAGCCACATTGTATTTAAAGTAAACATGAAATTTTTGGTATTGAGTGATTTCAATTTTTACGGTATTGGCCTGTATATTATTGGGTAATGGGGTATGCGGTTTGTTTTCGTTCAAAAAGCTAACCTTATTATTGAATAGTTGTTGTATAGTTTGAATGTTGCTGGCATTATTAGGTAAGCGCCACGCCTTTTTGTTTTTATCGAAATAGATTCCTTTAAAATTTTGTAGCTGCTTAATGATAACTGTGTTGGGTTTCATGAATAACAATAGTTGTTTGCCATAATATACCAAGTTGCACGATTCATCTTTGGGGAAATAAGAAATGCTTTGTGTGCTTGTTGCACTTGGCTTTGTGATGGCAGGAAGTGCAGTGGTGGATTCATTTTTACTTATGGTTAACGCTGGAAATAATTTTTTTAGTTGTAAGTAATTTTCTTTGGCGTAGGGGATAGTCCAAGCATGGTGTGTTTTACTCCATTTGGCATCGTTAATTTTTTTTAGCTCTTGATGAATTTGTTCGCTTTTAGGGAAAACCAACTTAATTCTTTGCTCGCCTCGGTGTGATATTTTTGAAATTTCCATGAATAATATTTTCTCCAAATGAAAAGATGAATGACGAAAAAGAAAAATATATCCGTAGATTTAACCGGTTGAATCTACTTATAATTAAACGCCTAATCATTTAAATATTTGTTTATGAAGCGATTGTGTGCAAATTGCAAAACGAAATTAGAAGGAAGAGTTGACAAGAAATTTTGCAGTGATTACTGTAAATCGAACCACAACTACGAGAAAAACAAAGGCAAGGAAAACAGTTTGTTTAAAAAAATTGACCATCAATTGAAATTGAATCGCCGCTTGTTGCGCGATTTTAACAGAGCAGGTAAATCGACTGTGAGAAAAGAGAAATTGATAGGAGCAGGTTTCGACCCCAATTATTTTACGCATTACTGGAAGAACCAAAAAGGCGATGTTTACTTATTTTGTTTTGAATATGGTTTTTTGAAGGTGGTGGAGAGTGGAAAAACAAAATATATTTTGGTGGAGCACCAAAAGTATATGGAGAAGAAGGGGCGTTCCGTCAGCTGACGGATGCCCCTACGTGAAGCACTAGCCTTGATGAACTGCAAAATTTATTGAGTCCATCTTCCTGCAGCCTACAAGACAAATTCGCACCCCTTTTCCCTAAGAGGGATTGTGGTTAGTGTTCTCATTCCTGAAAATTTTAGGGTGATGCTATTTGTGATTCTGCGGTTAAATATCAATTCAAGAAATCAGAAATTGCAGGTAACAATTCCAATAAGAAATAAACCATGGGGGCGGCCAACAATAAGCCATCGAATCTATCGAGAATACCACCGTGTCCAGGAAGGATGGTGCCCGAATCTTTCACATTTAAACTTCTTTTTAGCATTGATTCTACTAAGTCGCCCAATGTTCCAAATACAACAATGATTAGTGACATGATAATCCATTGGCACCAGCATTCATCAGAATTTAAAGAGAAAAGATAACCTACTAAAACAGCAACTAAGGCGCCACCAATAAATCCTTCCCACGATTTTTTAGGAGATATTCTTTCAAATAATTTGTGTTTGCCCAACCATGAACCAAAGATATAAGCGCCTGTATCGTTGGCCCACAGCATAAAGAAGAAGGCAAAACCGATATCAAATTTTCTGCTCATCCATTCACTAGGTTCACTAAAATTGGCAATTAATAAATAGCCAAAAGGAACTACTACATAGAGCACGCCTAAGATGGTGATTGCAATGTTAGAGAATGGATTTTCTCTTGCGCGATACAACTCATTAATAAAAAGTAAAGCGATGATGGGAATGGCTAAAATTAAAACCAACGTGAAGTTATCGTCTTGCGCATAAGCCACAAAAGACAAATAGGTGATGGCGGATAATAATAAGCCAAAACCAACATTGGGTTTTATAGATGTGTTTTTAAAAAGCTTGTAAAATTCGTGCACTCCAATTAATGCAACAACAGCAAATAGAGCAGAGAATGAAGCAAAACTATGCCACATGCACAAAAGCAAAACCAGCACGAATATCGCGCCGGTTATTGCTCTTTGTATTAAATTACTTTTCAATTAAAAATCTAAATTGATTTGCAATGGAGGTTGTTTTTTATCGTCGTCTTTCGACTCGTCAGCATCTTTCTTCTCGTCAACAATTTCCTCTTTATTTTCTTCTTCTTTTTTCTCCTCAGCAATAGGAGCGCTCATTATATTAGTATTGCTTTCGGGCGCTATAATTACTTCTTCGGGTTTAATGATTTGAATCACATCGCTTTCATCATTTTCGTGGCCCGGACGGGGACCAAAAACTTCCACTAAATCTTCTTTGAAAATAACTTCTTTTTCTAAAAGTTTGTTCGCCAATTTAGTTAACGATTCTTTGTGCTCAGTTAAAATTCTTTTCGCCTCCGCATAAGCTTCTTCTACCAATGCTCTTACTTCAAAATCAATCGTTTCTGCTGTTTTTTCGCTGTATGGTTTTCCAAAAGAAAATTCAGAACCTCCCGACGAATCGTAGTAAGATACATTACCAATTTTATCGTTTAAGCCATAAATAACAATTAATGATGTAGCTTGTTTGGTTACTTTTTCTAAGTCGCTTAGCGCACCTGTAGAAACTTCGCCAAAAATGATTTGTTCTGCAGCTCTGCCTCCCATTGCCGAACACATCTCATGAAAGATTTGTTCTTTGGTGGTTAATTGCCTTTCTTCAGGAAGATACCACGCAGCACCTAAAGAACGACCTCTAGGAACGATGGTAACTTTCAATAAAGGAGAAGCATGCTTCATAAACCAACTCACTGTTGCGTGACCAGCTTCATGATAGGCAATCGTTTCTTTTTCGTGTGGAGTAATAATTTTATTTTTCTTTTCCAAACCACCAATGATTCTATCCACAGCACTTAAGAAATCTTCTTTACCTACTGTTTCTTTATTTGTTCTGGCAGCAATTAAGGCAGCTTCGTTGCAAATGTTAGCGATGTCGGCACCAGAGAAGCCGGGAGTTTGGCGTGCTAAGAAATCGATATCAACAGTAGTATCAACTTTGATAGGTTTTAAGTGTACTTTAAAAATGTCTTTACGCTCGTTCAAATCGGGCATATCAACATAAATCATTCTGTCGAAGCGGCCTGCACGCATCAATGCTCTATCCAAAATATCTGCGCGGTTGGTGGCAGCCAATACAATTATTCCACTGTTGGTGCCAAATCCATCCATCTCCGTTAACAACTGATTCAATGTGTTTTCTCTCTCATCGTTTGAGCCTTGTGCAGCATTTTTACCACGAGCTCTGCCAATGGCATCAATCTCATCAATGAAGATGATACAAGGAGCTTTTTCTTTAGCCTGACGGAATAAATCTCTTACTCTTGAAGCTCCAACACCCACAAACATTTCCACGAAATCGGAACCCGAAAGTGAGAAGAAAGGTACTTTGGCTTCGCCAGCAACAGCCTTAGCCAACAAGGTTTTACCAGTTCCTGGGGGTCCTACCAATAAGGCTCCTTTAGGAATTTTAGCGCCCAGTTGTGTGTATTTTTTTGGTGCTTTAAGAAAGTCAACAATTTCTTTGATTTCTACTTTAGCTTCTTCCAAGCCGGCAACATTAGCGAAAGTTATTTCAACGTTCGTGTCTTTATCGAAAAGAGTAGCGCGTGATTTACCTATGTTGAATATTTGTCCGCCCGGACCGCCACCGCCGCCCATTCTCTTCATCATGAACATCCAAAAAGCAATCAACAATACAATAGGCAACAACCAGCCAATTACCGATTCCCACATAGGTGCTTCGCGGTTTTCATCGCTAATATTTACAATGTGTTTGGCATCGGCTGTTTTGTTGTATTCGTCAATTTCTTTGCTGAATTGTTCGGGTGCAGAGATATCGAAAACGAAATTAGGACCCACATGATTTTTCTGTTTCAATAATGAAGAATCGCCCGCTTTTTTAGCCAATGAATCTTTGTTTACAAAAACTTCAACCGAATAGTCTTCTGCCGATTTAACAACCGTTACTTTTTCAACAACGCCGTTGTTTAGATATTTTTGCTGAAAATCTGAACGACTGATTTGTTTTGGTCCATCAGGTGTGTTGAAGAATTGCCAAAACAAAAAGAAGGCGATGATGATGATGTAAACCCAATAGATGGGAAATCCGCCTTTATGGCCCTTAGGAACTTTTATTGTAGACATATTGTAAGAATATTGTTAGATCAATTTATTTAACTTTTACAGTTTTAGCATCGGCCCATAGGTCTTCGATATTGTACAACTCACGCGTAAACTGTTGAAAAACGTGCACTACTACGGTTACATAATCTAATAAAACCCATTCTCCGTTACTCACACCTTCGCGTCTCCAAGGCATTTCACCCGTAGCTTTTTTTACTTCTTTTTCTACACCTTGCGCTACAGCAGAGCAGTGAGTGCTCGAGTTGCCATGACAAATAATGAAGAAGTCGCAAGATGAATTACCAATTTCGCGCAAATCTAACACCACTATATCTTCTCCTTTTACCTCTTGCATGCCGTGTACCACCAACTCCATCAATTTCTCTGAAGCAGAACTTTCACTTGGTTTTTTAACTACTGTTAATTTGGCTTTTGGAGAGGCTTTGGCTTTTGGAGCGGCTTTCGTAGTTGTTTTTTTTGGAGCATTTTTGGTTTTTGCCGCAGGTTTTACTACTGCTTTTTTTACAGTGGCAGCAGGAGCTTTTTTAGCTACTACTTTTTTTGGCTTTTCGATATTTACTTTTGACTTTGTTATCTTCTTCTCTGCTGCCATTAAAATGGATTTTATAATTTCACCCAAAAATAGGGAAATTTATCTACACTTTTACTAAGATTTTTTGCCTCCTAAAAATTAACAAGGTTTATGAATCACAGGCTGTTTCAGAATGTTTTAGAGTATGATGAATTGGTGTCTACCAATGCTGAAGCGAAACTGCTATTGCCCAATTTGAAGGGAACAAATTTTTTGGTTTGGGCGAAAAGGCAAAGTGCTGGTCGCGGACAAAGAGGAAATTACTGGTACTGCGGTGACGACAAAGATTTGGCCATGAGTTTTGTTTTTCATCCAAAACAGCTCAGTGTTGATGAACAGTTTGTGTTGAACATGTCGGTTTGCAATGCCGTACAAGATTATTTGGCAAGCAAAGTAAAAGGAAAAGTAGAGGTGAAATGGCCCAACGATATTTTGATTGATGGCAAAAAAGTATGTGGAATATTGATTGAAAATTCGTTGAGAGGATTGAAGGTCGAGAGCTCTGTAATTGGAATTGGGTTGAATCTGAATTCATCTGAAATGCCGGTAGATTTGCCGAGTGCAACATCTGTATTGATTGAAAATACTGCTTTTTCTTCTACTCAAAAAGAAGAAGTTTTAGAACTTAAAAAATTTCTAGAAAAGGAATTAGAAGAAGAAAATTCAAGCCTAATTAAGCGCAAATACCTGTCGCATTTGTTTGGATTTCAAAAGCTGCGAAAATTCATAAAAGATGAAATTGAATTTGAAGGGGTGATCATGGGAGTGAGCAATACCGGACTAATCAGCATTTTGTGTGCTGATGGCGAAAAACAGTTTGATTTTAAGGAAATTGCTTTTGTGCACTAGGTTGGGCCTCATCCCCGGCCTTTCTCCAAAAGAGAAGGGTGACTGTGTACAAAAACTCTTTTTTTAGGTAGTGGTTCCCTTCTCTTTTGGAGAAGGGCCGGGGATGAGGCCAATTTTGTTTAGTATTATTTCGCTTGAAAAATTTCTTGCAATTGATGCGTGTTATAGTTAAAAAACTGCGTTAAAGGAGCTTTAACCACCATTTCCATAAACATGTTAATATCGCCTTCAAAATCCATGTAAGCTTCGCAAGTAGCGTCGCTCACTGGAGTGATAATGCATTTCAAATCGAATTTTATAGGAGAGATATCTGTAGAAACCAAATGAACCAATTTAGGCGCTTCGCTACCTTGTAATTTCAAACCAATAGCTGCCATTTTCTTAATGCTGAAGGAGCATTGGTCGGCGGTGCTTTGCCACTTCTCCACTTTATCTTGTGGTAACAATTGGTTGAAATTGTTAAGGTCTACCAAGAAATTAAAAACTGTTTCTGCCGAGGCAGAAATAATTTTTTTGTCGGTTTGAATAAAGGTCATCTTAATTTTGTATCAGTTTCCCCCAATTTTCCGGGTCTTTTTTCCATGATTTAACCAAGGCTTGTTGATCTTCGGTGATATATCCCGATTTTACTGCTTGTTGCAATAAAACATCGTAATCTGACAAAGTGATTAACTCACATTTTTCTTTTTCGAAAGCTTTGTGCGCCACTTCGAAATCGTAGGTGAAAATCGCAGCCATTCCAAGAATTGTTGCCCCAGTTGCTCTTAAAGCTTCAACAGCTTTTAAGCTACTTTTACCGGTAGAGATTAAATCTTCAATCACAACAACCGATTGGCCTGATGTTACCACCCCTTCAATAATATTACCCAACCCGTGATCTTTTGGAGCCGCACGAACATAGGCGAAGGAAGTGCCCAAATCTTGAGCCACCAAAACACCTTGAGCAATCGCTCCTGTGGCAACACCAACGATTACGTCGGGTTTACCAAATTTATCTAAAATCGCACTAGCCAATTGCTGGCGGATATATGTTCTTATCTTAGGAAATGATAAAGTTACTCTGTTGTCGCAGTAAATTGGAGACTTCCAGCCCGATGCCCATGTGAATGGGGAGTCAGGTTGAAGCTTAATTGCTTTGATTTGTAACAGATATTCTGCAACTTTATACGCTGTATCTTTATTGGAAATCATGTTGCAAATGTATAAAGTTTTTATCTACGGTCACCCTATCATTTTTTCAACAAAGCGATTTTCAAAATTGAATTTAGTGCAATTCGATGGCGAAGATGATGATGCTAAACTCTTGAAAATCATTGAGCGCATGGAGGATAATGAGTTGGCGCCCGGTGTTGAAATCGTATGTAAAAACCCCGAAAAGTTGTGGAAAAAATTTTTAAAGCAGTATAAAATTATTGAAGCGGCGGGTGGAGCCGTTATAAAAGACAAGAAGCTGTTGGCCATCTTTCGCTTAGGGAAATGGGATTTGCCAAAAGGTAAAATGGAAGAAGGAGAAAGCAGGGAAGAGACCGCCATTCGTGAGGTAGAGGAGGAGTGCGGCATTAGCGGCTTAAAAATAATTAAAGAATTACCAACTGTTTATCACACTTATACCCTAAAGAGGAAACGTATTTTGAAGGTAACGTACTGGTTTGAAATGACTACCCATTGTGAAGGCGAATTAAAGCCACAAATTGAAGAAGATATTTCGGAGGTGAAATGGGTAGGAGATGTGAATGAGATTTTAGCAAATACCTACCCTTCTTTGGAAGAGATGATTTGCCAACTGCATTTAAAATGAGGACGTCCACTGCATGAATGTCCTCTTCTAATTTATTTTATTTAGCCAATAACTCCTTTACCAATCCCGAAATCACTTTTCCATCGGCCTTACCAGCCATTGCTTTGTTGGCAGCACCCATTACTTTACCCATGTCGGCAGGCGAAGATGCACCTAATTGAGCAATAATTTTTTCAACTTCTACGGTTATTTCTTCGGTAGTCATTTGTTGAGGCAAGTACGCTTCAATCACAGATGCTTGAAAAGTTTCATCTACAGCTAAGTCTTCACGATTTTGAGAGATATACAATTCGGCCGTTTCTTTTCTCTGTTTCACCATTTTCAGTAAAGCCTTGGTTTCGCTGTCGTTGGTGTGGCCTTCGGCAGAAGTTTTAAGTAAAAGAATTGCCGATTTAACAGCGCGCAATGCTTCTAGTTTCTTTGCTTCTCTCGCCAGCATTGCTGTTTTAATATCTGCGTTTATTTTTTCTTCTAAGTTCATGGGTATAAATTTTATGAGCCCAAATGTAGGTATTTCAATCTAAATTAAGCTGGTATATTCCTGCCACTTTTTCTCCCGATGTTTCACACGAAAAGTAGGCTTTGTTTTTGCCTGCAATAGTAATGGCTTCTAACTGCCATGCTTTTTCATTTCCTACGCAGTAATACTCTTGATTGCCATGCAAGAAATTATCGTTTTCGAAGTTTTTGAAACGCCAAACAAAAGGATTGGTGCGCATGCCCGAATAGCCAATAATGAGTACAGTGTTTTGTGTGCTATCGAAGGCAGCCCCTGTTACTTTGCCATCGGCATGAAAGCGATGAATGGGCAGTGTTTCATGGAAACCAGGTGTTTTCGGTATTTTGTACACCATACATTTTTTACCACCTCTGTTCATCGAGAAAATATAGAGGTAGTTGCCCAAGGCAATCATGGCTTCGCAATCGTAAGGTGTATATTCATCGTCCCTGCAGCTTTGCTGCATTTTATAACTAAAATTGATGGCTTCTGCATTCAGATGAACTTCTTTTTTTGATGTAATATCTTTCTTGTTTATTTTCAGAATTCTAAGGTTTTTTCGGTTGCCGTAGTTGTTGCCAAAATCACCTACATAAATGAAATTTTCATCGGCAGTAATTTCTTCCCAATCGATGTTGGGGTAGTTGTCTATAAAGACTTGTTGTTTGATGTTGCCATTTAAAGTGTCAATTTGGTAGAGACAAGACAAACCTCCGTTGTCGTTGATGGTCCATAGTTTTTTGTTGTCGTAAAGTAAACCCGATGACTCAAATATTTCTGCCGGAAGTGTGGAGATGTGTTTTGGAGTAAGCGAGCTGTAGATTCTTTTTTTAGCGCTTTTATCGTGATTTGTTTCTGAGCAGAAATAAAGGGCGCACACCATCAAAATCCATAAAAAAAATCTAATTTTATTCGCCATTTTCACCGCTCATTTTGTAGTGAAAATAGTTTAAAAAGTAGGTGCGGAATAGCTTAAAACCAATCTTAGTATTTAGGTAACATAAAGTTTACAAAAAAGAAAC
>CAMDPJ010000063.1 GCA_945903925.1 Chryseobacterium gleum | reverse complement strand
TCAACCTCCTTGGGTAATAATAATGCGAGTGGAATGACCTTCGCCGACGATTTTAACGATGTAACCGCAAAAACTTTACCCGCAGCTTTTCCTAAAGGTTTTAATGCCTTTTACATGATGAAGTACGAAGTAACACAAGAGCAATATGTTGAATTTTTAAATAGGCTAACAAGAGCTCAACAAACTGCTCGCATTGCTACTGCCATCTCCACAACTGCTACTAGCGTTACTAATCGTTTTGTAATGTCGAATACTACTGCAGTTTCTGCACGAAATGGTATAAGGTGTAATGCAAGTATTCCCAGTAACTCACCCATAACTTTTTATTGTGATTTAAGCGGCGATGGAGTGCCTAATGAAACTGATGATGGTCAAAATATTTCATGCAATTACCTTGGCGTTCCAGATATGTGTGCTTACTTAGATTGGTCGGCATTACGACCAATGACCGAGTTGGAGTTTGAGAAGGCTTGTAGAGGAAACCAAACTCCTGTGGCAAATGAGTTTGCCTGGGGAACCGCAACAGCAACTTTGTGCACTGGAATATCAAATGGTGGAACAGCTAATGAGACGCAATCAAATGCCAGCGCAAACACAACAGCAATTAGCAATTTTAGTGGGCCAACGCGTGTAGGATGTTTTGGAAACACGGTTAATTCTAGAGTAAGTTCAGGAGCAAGCTATTATGGAATTATGGATTTATCTGGTAACAATTGGGAGCGGCCAGTTTCTGTGGGTGACTCTAAGGCCCGATTATTTACAGCGTTGAATGGAGATGGAAAGTTAAGCGCTAGCGGAACACACGACGTTTTAAATTGGCCTGATGCAATTGCTACTGGCTGTGGTTATAAAGGAGGCCGATGGAGAGATTCAGGAGGTGGCTCAACCTATCAAGAGCACAGAGTTTCCAATCGACAATTTGCGGTAGATTGGGATGCGGCTAGAAGCGACAACGATGGAATACGAGGTGTAAGAACGGCTGAATAATAAATAGATTGAAAATGAAAAAGTGTAGTAGTAATTTATTTTGTGCCATAGTGATATTTGTATTGCAAATACCAGGCAACCTATTGTTGGGGCAATATAAAACGGGAAGTGCTGATGGTTTTTTTGTAGCTACCGGTTTTAACAATCCTTTACCTATTCAATTGCTTTCTTTTGAAGCAGAGTTAAGCGAGGAAAGTGCAATATTAACTTGGCAAACTGCATCTGAAGTAAATAACGAAAAATTTATTCTTGAAAAATCATTTGATACAGAAACTTGGTTTCAAATTGCACAAGTAGATGGAGCGGGAAATTCATATAGCTTTTTAAACTATTCTTATGTGGATAATGATGTAAGATTTGGTACCCAATTTTATAGATTGACTCAAATAGATTTCGACGGGCAACAGGAAACTTTTAAAATAGCAGATGTGACTAACACATCCAATGCGTCTTTACAGATTAAAGTTTATCCTAATCCTATCAGCGACGAAGTGAAGGTGAGTTTTATTTCTGAAAAAACGGGCTATGCCACATTTAGAATTAATGCTGAAGATGGCCTTGAAATTTACAATGTGTCAGCGCCCATTCTGCAAGCCGAAAATATCTTTATGTATAATAGTTCTCATTTAGCAGAAGGATTTTATGTATTCAGCATAGAAATAGAAAAAGGCATCATAAACTATATAAAAGTTGTGAAGTAATTTTAAATTAATAGGGACAGCTTGCATAGCCGTCAACTTAAGCCAGTTATTCACCGCTACCTCTCAATAAATCAATAGTTCAATAAAAAAGGGAGTGGAAAAAAAATAAAAGCGGACCGATGGTGGTTTTGTCGGGAGCGATGGGAAGAGAAAGAATACATTTTCAAGCGCCAGCAGCCTCTGATTTAGAAAAGGAAATACGTGTTTTTCTTAAATGGTTTAACGAAGCAAAACAACTCGACCCTTTGCTTAAAGCAGGTATAGCGCACTTGTGGTTTGTTACGCTGCATCCATTTGATGATGGTAATGGGAGAATTGCTCGTGCCATTGCCGATATGTGCTTATCACGCGGCGATGAGCAGCACCAAAGATATTACAGCATGTCGGCGCAAATCATGCAAGAACGAAAAGTATATTATCAAACTTTAGAAAATACGCAAAAAGGCAATCTTGACATCACCGACTGGTTGGAATGGTTTATCGCTTGTATAGATAGGGCTTTGTCGGCGAGCGATGATTTACTTTCTTCTGTATTATTTAAAGCCGATTTTTGGAAAAATCACCAACATACTCAATTGAATGACCGCCAAAAAAAAGTGTTGAACAAAATGCTCGACCATTTCGATGGAAATTTAAATACCTCGAAGTGGGCCAAAATGAATAAATGTTCTGCCGATACCGCTTTGCGTGATATTCAAGATTTACTCGATAAAAAAGTGCTGAAGAAAAATGAGGGTGGGGGAAGGAATACTAGTTATGTGTTGGGGTGAATAATGAATTTGTATTAGTTTTAAAATCTGGTCGCTGACCCTTTAATTGAGTTTATCATTTTCATCATATGGCTATTTCTCTGGGATAACGCTGCTAAAAGCTAGCGCGATTAAAAATCGCTAAAATGAAGATTTCAAATTCGCTGCGCAAAATTTGAAATTACTGGGTTTGCTGTGGCAAACGAATAAGATGATTGCAATTCTTATTTCGCTTCTCGTAATTCGGTTAAATATTTAAACAACTCCTCCTGAGTGCCAAGTCTATATTCTTTCGAACATTTTAAAATATCGGTATCCTTGAAGCCATAAAGTCCTTGAAGCAAAGGTATAGGAAAGATAACCTCTGCTCCGATATTAGTGTGGTATTTTTTATCGACTACAGTTAAATATTCGAATTCGAAGTTAATACTGTATTGTTTGGCAATACATATATAAACGGTTGAACATTTCGCACATGTGTATTCAATATCAACGTTGTAGTCTCCAAGTAAATTTTCAGTGATTCTTTTTGATTCTTTTAGGAAGTTTAAATCTTTTGAACGAGAGGCCGATATTAAATAATTGGAATCGGCACAAAATACTGGACCAGCATTATAGTTCTTATGTTGAAAATTGACAAGGTATTGAAAGCGTGGATAATGACATGGACAAGAGTTCTTAAGCATTTCACTTAAGGCTTTTGATAATGTATCACGCAGTTCATTCGTTGATTCTAGTGTTAGTTGTTTACGAGGAATATTTTGATTTGGAATACTATTTCTTTTTAGAGGATCTTGTAACTGCTTTTTCGTATAAAAAGATTTAATAAACTTTACTAGTTTAGAACCTAAATAAATCATGTTTAAATAAAATTAATTGTTTTGAAATGATACTGTTGCTAATGTATTCATTTTTACAACGTACTTCTGTATAGCTTTTCAAAATCTAGATTAACTATTTTGCGCAGTCCGAAGAAAAAATATGGGCGTGTGAAAAGGCTGTGAACCATATTTTTTATTCGGAGAAAAGGAGAAATAAAAATATGGAGGTGATTTGTTGCTGGGTATTTTTGATGGCTTAATAGATGCGTGTCGCCAATATATTAGGGAGAATAAAATGATCAACCATTCATTCAAATCAAAAAGACTGATTAATGGACTAATATTGGTTGGAGCAGTGCGGGGAAAGGAGTTTAACTATAGCGGAAATACTAAGGAATGTTTGAGTGACGAGAAGGTAAAGAAAGATGCAAGGAAACTTATCAAAGGTGAGCTTTTGGATTTTATGAGGAATAATAATGAATTAGCGAAGAAGTTTTTTGTAAGGTTTGAAAATAACAATATCGCTAACAAGATGTTCGATATTGTTGGACCAGGTTTGATGTAATTTTTATGTCGGCCTTTCGTCGCTAAAATCCCTTTTAATAATATTTTTAGAAGCTAAAAGCTTCAAGAAAAGATTCAGCAATCCGTCGGCTGACGGACAAGCGTTCTCTATCGTAGAACGTAGCAGAGTGAGAAGATCTAAGATTATAGGTGTCAAAGATGCCATTACAATAGGATTTACTTGATGAAGTTAGCATACTATAACTATAAAAAACCGACATAATGCATTGTGCACTATGTCGGTAAAAGAGGTAATTGTTTGCTGTTAATGTTGCACCATTAATCGTATACTTTGTTGAATTTCATTGGTCACTTTGATGAAATAGAGTCCGCTACTCAAATGCTCTGTTGAAAAATGAATGCTAGTTGTTTGGTTGAAGTTGTTGTTTACAATGGGCGACAGAACTTCTTTACCTGTTACATCTACAAATGAAATCACCGCATTTCCTTTTCCGTTGAAATTACTAATTACGACGGTCGCTTCGTCATTTGCCGGATTAGGATAAATGGTTATAGATCCATCTTTCTTATTCAATTCAAATACGTCATCTTTACTGGTTAAAATGTTGTAGGCAGTGTTGGTAATAACGGCAGGGTTGAAGTCGAAATAGATATTAGCGCTGTCTTTTAAAGTGGTTCCAACAGTTAATCCTTTTTTTAGTTGAATAATGAATTGAATTTGTCCGTGACTTGCAGGTTCATTAACAAAACTATCGGGCAATAAGATATTGTTGAAGTGCCATGTGATTAAACCATCGTTATCAACTCCCATGTAGTACTGATGTGTAGCACCTAAGATTTTAATGCTGCTTAAATCGAAAATATTGGTATCAATTAAGTTGGTCACTCTAATATTAAATGCAGTATCTGTTCCTGTGTTTTGAAATCCAACATCGTATTTAATGAAGCTGGTTGAATCGGCGATAGCGCCATCGCCATAATTAGAGATAACGAAGTTAGGGTCGTATGCACCGCCTATTACGCGAATGAAACTAGCGCTATTATTGTTGATGTCAGTTTCTTGTGTTGCGCAGCTGATAGTACTAGTATAAAATAAGGTTTCACCAAGTAAAGATACGTCTGAGCTCACTTTGAATGCCACTCTAATTTGTTTGTTTTCGCCTGCTGTTATCGTTGCCAAACTCACCGCAACTTTGTTTGCGTTTATGGTTATCCCTGGAGTATTGTACAGCGAAGGTTCAAATGTTAATTTGGAATCATCATAGGTAATTTCGTACGTGCAATTAGATAAGGATTGGTTTCCTACATTTTGAATATTTCCATAGCAATAATTGGTAAAACCCGGCCGAGCAAAATTGGAGGAAAGATAATTGTTCACCACATCGGCGCCGTTAGTGCAGTTAATGGCTGAAGCATAAACCGATGCTGAATATTTGCAATTTCCTTCATCCACTTTTAATACATAAGATCCACCTTCTGCAATCACTAAATTTTGCGACGTTGAAATTTCCTCATACTTGTAGCTTACATTGCTGTATTTGCTCCAAGAATAGCCTACATGAGTTCCAGATGGCTCGAGCGTTGTAGAAGTTCCTGTGCAAAACGAAACATATGAATTTGGAAGAAGATTATGTATAGCGTTAGTATCTAAATTTCCTAGTGTGACATTTACGGTATCATCAATTTCACAGCCATTATAATAAACTTGATGCACATAATAGGTGCCATTTTGATTCACTTGTGTGTATAGAGAATTGGATATGATACCATTGGCATCCGACCAAGAACCTGAAGCCACATCATAATTGTAACCATCTAGTTGCGCGGTAGCAAAACATGAATTTACATCTTCTATCACCTTATTTTTTACTGAAGCTCCGCCAACAATGATGGCTGTTGCTTGTCCGGAATTACAGTTGTTATCAGTAACAGTTACAGTGTAAGTTCCCAGACCAACTTTGATTTTGGTAGAAGTTTCATTGGTGCTCCATAAAATGTTGTTAGTTTGATCGTCATATCCACATGATAATTCGATTTCGCTTCCCGCACAAATAGTATCGTTTGCAAGGTATACAAAAAGTGAATTGTTTTGATTGGCCAATACATTAATAGTATCGGTGAATTGGCAATTGCCTTTTGAAATTTCAACGGTGTAAGTACCAACTCCTACTGTAATGTTTGGAGTGGTTTCGTTGGTGCTCCATAAAATGTTGTATTCTTGAGGATCGAGGTAGGTATTTAATAGGGTTGTATTTCCTAAACAAATGTTTTGATCGGGTATGTTTACAGAAATGTCGTT
This sequence comes from Chryseobacterium gleum, assembly GCA_945903925.1. Taxonomy (GTDB): domain Bacteria; phylum Bacteroidota; class Bacteroidia; order Flavobacteriales_C; genus JAHEZL01. The sequence goes on along the minus strand of CAMDPJ010000063.1, from coordinate 5,074 downwards.
GTTGTTGGCTTGTACCAAAAATTTACCTTCTTGAATACAACCATTGTTGTTGATGAAATATCGATAGCTTCCCAGCGCAGCAACCTCAATAGTTGAATCTTGAACATTATTTTCCCAATTGGTATTAATGTCGCCAGTGTGCAACTTGATGGGCATACTGCATGATATGAATGCTAATTGTGTTGTATAGAAATCTTGAATGGTATCTACTATACCAACACTGAAAGTGATGGAATTGGAAAGGCAAGCGTTATTTTCACCTTGAACAGTGTAAGTTCCTGCGCTATTAACTGTGATGGCAGTGTCGGTGCTGCTGGCATCGCCAGTCCAAACTACATTGGTACAATTAAATTGGTAGGCATGCAACTCAATACTTTGACCAGAGCAAATACTAATTTCTGTTTTTGGTGCCCAAAGGCTAGGTGTGGTTTGTAGAGTAATACCAACTTTCGCGGTATCGTTACCGATATAATAGGCAACAGTAACATAATTAGTGAAGTTGGGAACCAATTGAGGGTTAAATGTTCCATTGATGGAATCACTAATACCGAAACCAGTCCAGGTACCTCCTGGTTGATTTGCAATCAATGTTATAGGATTTGCATCGCGGCAAAGCGCATTTACAGGATCTATCGAGAGTTGCGCAAATAGCGACGAACTAGCGATACAAAGGAGTAGAAGTAATTTTTTCATAGCAGTAGAAATCAATTTGTTTTTACTTAGATGCAGGTTGTTTTGGATGGTTGCATTGGGTTTGAGAAAATGTTTTCGGGGAGGGGAGCTATTCTGTAAAAATTTATTTTGATGGTTGTAACCATCAAAATAAATTTTATTTGCACAATAAAGACAGCAAAATGGAAATATTAATTGCGAAATCAAATTAGATTCTTTTGTGGTCGCTGATGATATTGAAGTTGGCGTGTTGAATAAAATTCCTTTGTGGATGTTTGGGTTGTTGTATTGAAGATTACAAAAATTTACTTTAAAACACTGTATTTAACATCTGCATATTTCATACATCGAAATTTTAGAGGGAAAGAGGGGTAAGCCTCAGTGAATTTACTGTATTTAGAAATGGATGTTTTTTCGTCGCTCCATTTAACTTCAATCGCGTATCCTTTTTGGTAAGATGTTTCTATTACAAAATCCACCTCATAGCCATCGGCAGTTCGCCAGTACCGAATGTTTTCAACACCTTCTTTTTCTCTTAAAAACAGATACACCAAATTTTCCAGTAGTGCGCCTTTATCACTTCTATTTTCTGGGTTTTCAAACTGATTGAGCAGTGCGTTTCGTAGACCTAAATCGTTAAAATAAACCTTGGGCATTTTGGTGAGTTCTTTCCTAAGATTTTGATAAAAAGGTTTAATCAACTGAATATGAAAGCATTTTTGTAAAACAAATAAATACCGACTCAATGTTTTTTCATTCAACTGTAAAGTATTTTTGAGTTCATTTACATTGAGCGTATTGCCAATTTGAGCAGCCAACAAAGTAAGTAAGCGATAAAATTTTTCTTCGTGTTCTATGGCGCTTTCTAAAATATCTTTTTTGAGAAAAGAATTTTTAATTTCTTTAAGCAGCATGATTTTGTACTCGATGTTTTCTTCTAAAACCACTGCTGGGTAGGCACCATAGGTCATGTATTCTTCTAGTAATAATTCAAAATATTTGTATTTTTTAGAGATGTATTCTTCATCGCTTTTTATCAATGCCAATTCTTTCAACGAAGATGTTTTGTCTTTGAATAATAGGAATTCTTCAAAATCGAGAGAATACAATTCAAAGATGATTTTTCGGCCGGCTAAAGAATCGGTGAATTTTTGGTCGATGTAAAATGCACTGCTACCCGTAGCAATCACTTTTAATGAAGGTGCATAATGATCGAACAAATACTTTAAAAAGTGCGACGGATCTTTGGCGTATTGCACTTCATCAATGAACAAATACACTTTGTTTTTTGATGTGGGTTTGGGTATGTACTTAAAAACATTGTCGGGATGCGCATTGATTTGCGCTTTTATTTCTGGGTCTTCTAAAGATAAAATTACAGCGCTCTGTTTTTCTTTTTTCACTTTTTCATAAAGCTGTTTGAGTAAGGTGGTTTTACCTACTTGTCGCGGACCGATAATTATCGTGAACTCCTTTTTAGAAAGGTGTTTTTCAAGCTTTTGATATAGTTTTCTTTGAATAGCCATATTCGATATTAATTATACTAAAGTATGAAAAAAATCGGATAAAATTGGTAGTATGGTATGAAAAATATTGCAATAATGGAATTGAATGAAAACCTAGACGATGTCCCTGTATTCTATTAGATTTGATGGGCTTAGAGTGAAACTCCCTTTACTATTTGCCTATAGACCTGACTGTTATTCATTTATTCAAATCTAATATCATTATCACTATCTATTTCAATAGATGCTCCCATAGTGCAGTTACTATTGTTCGGTAAAGGGGTCCCTTTTATTTTTCCTCGAATTGACACTTTAACATATTCTTCCTTACCGTCAGGATTTGCTAGGTTAGAAAGATGTTCTGAAATTTCCTCAAATATTTCATCGGCATGATCTACAGCTAGGATTTCTACTCTAGGTCCAACCTCTACAGATGTTTCGTAAACGTGAAATTTGTTTTCTTTTGGTAAAGTATTGATTTTTGAAATATAACCATAGATGGTAATGGTCTTACCATCATTATTGAGTTTTCCATCGCATGGTGTATTGTTTGAGTTAGTTTCAGAAAGGAATTCGGAAACGCTTACAGAGTCTTTAAATGTGCCTTTTTCGCAAGATAGTGTAAATACAATAGCTGAGAAGAAAAGAATTTTTATTAATTGATGCTTCATAGTTTTTTGAAATTTGATTGAGTATTTAATACGTTTAGTTGTTGGTATTTGGCTGAATTTTCAAATATCTTATTTTACTGGCAAAAACCAAACTGAATTTTAAATTAATTATTGTCCTTATTGATTAATTTTTTATGATTATTTATATTGCGTTGGCTTGAGTTCGTCTGCTGACAGACGAGCTTGCCCTATCGCTAAGTAGGTGCGATTATAGGCATCAAAAATGCCATTACAATAGGTACGCGCTTGGAAGCGCGCACCTGGGGGAAATGATCCTTTTCATCTTTTAATCCTTCGCATCAAGGTTCCGACAATTTTCCTTATTTTTGCACTCCTTGAAATACAAGCAATTAATGGCAACAAAATATAAAGAATATACAGGCTTAGATTTACCTGCGGTAGGCCGCGAGGTTCAAGCCTTTTGGGAAGCGAACAACATCTTTGAAAAGAGTATTTCTTCGCGCGACGAAAATAAGCCTTTTGTGTTTTTCGAAGGTCCGCCTTCAGCCAATGGATTGCCGGGTATTCACCACGTAATGGGAAGAACCATCAAGGACATTTTTTGTCGTTACAAAACTTTGAAAGGATATAGAGTAAACCGTAAAGCCGGTTGGGATACGCACGGATTGCCAGTGGAATTAGGCGTTGAGAAGGAGTTGGGCATCACGAAAGAAGATATTGGAAAGAAAATTTCTATTGAAGATTACAACAAAGCTTGTCGCGAGGCGGTGATGAAATACACCGACATTTGGAATAATCTTACTGTTCAAATGGGCTACTGGGTGGATATGGAAGATCCCTATATTACCTACGAAAATAAGTACATTGAAAGTGTTTGGTATTTGTTGCAGAAATTGTACAAGAATGACATGATGTACAAGGGCTATACTATTCAGCCTTATTCTCCGGCTGCTGGTACGGGTTTAAGTTCGCATGAATTGAATCAGCCGGGTTGCTATAAAGATGTAAAAGATACGACTGTTGTAGCTCAATTTAAAGTTCTCAAAAACTCACTCTCAAACTCAATTCTGAATGTGGAAGGTGATGTTCACTTTTTAGCATGGACGACCACTCCTTGGACACTTCCTTCAAATACAGCTTTGGCTGTGGGTCCGAAGATTGAATATGTATTGGTAAAAACTTTCAATCAATATACGCATGAAGCTATTCAAGTGATTTTAGCGAAGCCATTATTGGCGAAACAATTCGCAGGAAAATTTGAACCCGCCAGTGGTCGGGCAGGGGACGAAACTTTAGAATACAAAGAAGGCGATAAAAAAATTCCTTTTAAAGTAATGCAATCTTTTGTGGGTGCCGATTTAGTGGGCATTCAATACGAACAATTGTTGCCTTATGCTTTGCCTTTCGAAAATGCAGATAAAGCCTTCCGTGTAATTCCTGGTGATTTCGTAACTACAGAAGATGGTACGGGTATCGTACACATTGCGCCTACTTTTGGTGCCGATGATGCCAAGGTGGCAAAAGATGCAGGAGTGCCAGGAATGTTGGTGTTGAACACCGAAGGAAATCCTGTTCCAGTAGTTGATTTACAAGGAAAATTCGTTGCACAAATGGGCGAGTTGGCTGGTAAATTTGTGAAGAATGAATATTATCCGGCTGGTGAAGAGCCAGAAAAATCAGTAGATGTAGAGATTTCTATCAAACTAAAAACAGAAAATAAAGCATTCAAAGTTGAGAAATACGAACACAGTTATCCGCATTGCTGGAGAACAGACAAACCCGTTTTGTACTATCCTTTAGATTCATGGTTTATCAAGGCTTCTTCTATGAAGGAGCGCATGAGCGAATTGAACAAAACCATCAACTGGAAACCGGCAAGTACTGGTACTGGTCGGTTTGGAAACTGGTTAGACAATTTGAACGATTGGAATTTATCGCGTTCACGTTATTGGGGAATTCCAATTCCGGTTTGGAGTAATGAGAGTGGGGAACAGATTTGCATTGGTTCGGTTGAAGAATTGAAAAACGAATGTGCTAAAGCTGTTGCTGCTGGCGTGATGAAAAGCAATCCGCTAGAGACTTTCGTGCCTGGAAATTTCACCAAAGAGAATTACAATATTTTAGATTTACATAAAAACTTCGTTGATCAAATCACCTTGGTTTCTGCCACTGGCAAGCCTTTGAAACGCGAAAGCGATTTGATTGACGTGTGGTTCGATTCGGGTGCTATGCCTTACGCGCAATGGCATTATCCTTTTGAGAACA
>CAMDPJ010000062.1 GCA_945903925.1 Chryseobacterium gleum | reverse complement strand
AATTTTCGCAATGACGCATTAGGTTTGAAGTTTATTATGTTCCGAACACTAATGGAGGTGCCTCGAAGCAACCTTATTGAATTTAATTAGTAACTGCTTGATAAGTTTGCTTCGGTGTACCTCGCAATAACGCACTGGCTGGCGACTTAAGCCGCTACATCCATTATTCTCTCCACTTTATGCACTCCATTAATCACTTTGAATTTCTCCATTAAATTTTTGAGGTGGTCTACACTTGTAACGTACAACATGATTTTACCTTCAAAAAATCCTTCTTCAGAAGTAAAGAATATCGATTTGATATTGATGTTTTCTTCCATAGAAATAATTGTGGTGATTTTGTTCAATAAACCAAAGTCATCTATTCCAATAAATTGTATACCTGTTAAGAAAGCTACATTCCTACTGCTGTTCCACTGCGCTTTGATGGTTCGTGAAGCGAAATTAGAAAGTAGGTGCATGGCATTTTTGCAATTGGTTTTGTGAATCTTAATACCTTCATCGGCACTATTGAAACCAAACACTTCATCGCCAGGAATTGGGTTACAGCAAGGAGAAAGAGAGTATTTAATGTTTTCATCAGCGCCAATATTCAAGATGCCAATTTTACCTTGTTTCGATGGCTCTTTCTCTTTGGTAGATTTTCTCTTTTTATTTTCTTCTTTCTGTTTGAAGAAGTTTTCTAGTTCTTCAAATTTTATGGCTTCAGAAGCAATTTTGTAATATAAATCTGGCGCTACTTTCACTTGAAAATGCATGATGAGTTGTCCGAGAACATTAGGATTCACCAATATATCCAGCTTCTCCATCCATATTTTGAAAATCTCTTTACCCTCAATGGCGATTCTTTTTTGATCTTCTTTTAAGGCTTCTTTAATACAGCTTTTGGCTTTAGCGGTTACCACAAAGTTTAGCCAATCTTCTTTTGGTGTTTGTTTTTTAGAAGTAAGAATTTCTATTTGCTCGCCGCTTTGTAATTCGTAGTTTAATGGAACTAATTTGTGGTTTACCTTAGCTCCAATACATTGGTCGCCAACGCGTGAGTGAATTTCGTAGGCGAAGTCGAGTGCTGTTGCTCCCTTTGGTAAATTTTTAATATCACCAGCAGGAGTGAAGGCGTAAATTTCATCGGCAAAGAAGTTCATTTTAAAGTCATCAATGAACTCGAGTGCATTATTATCGCCCGATTCTAGCATTTTTGTGATTCTAGAAATCCACACGTCTAAATGATTTTCCTGTTCGGCATTTAATGCTTTGTATTTCCAGTGCGCGGCCAATCCTTTCTCTGCAATTTCATCCATTCGCTTGGTGCGAATTTGCACTTCCACCCATCTGCCATCTTGCCCCATCACGGTGGTGTGCAAAGATTCATAGCCATTTCCTTTTGGCGTAGATATCCAGTCGCGCAATCTATCGGGACGAGGTGTGTACAAATCGGTAACATTTGAATATACTTTCCAGCAGTCGGTTTTTTCCTCTTCGGGTTTAGAATTTAAGATGATGCGAATGGCAAATATGTCGTAAACTTCCTCAAAGGTTACTTCTTTTTTCTTCATCTTTTGGGCTATAGAGAAAATGCTTTTGGTTCTACCTTTAATATCGAAATCAAAACCTTTATCGGTTAGCACATTAATAATAGGTAGACTAAACTTGTTGATGTAGCGAGTTCTTTTCTTTTGAGTAGAGGCAAGGTGTTCTTCTATTGTTTTGTGCAATTCGGGTTCGGTGTAACGCAGCCCTAAATCTTCTAATTCTGTTTTAATGGAGTACAAGCCCAAGCGATGAGCTAATGGAGCATAGATGTTTAATGTTTCGTAGGCTATTTTAAGTTGTTTGTGTCGCGGCATAAACTCCATTGTGCGCATGTTGTGCAAACGATCGGCGAGTTTGATGAGAATTACTCTAATGTCATCGGAAAGTGTAAGTAGAATTCTTTTAAAATTTTCGGCCTGAATGGAGAATTGATTTTCTTCGGTATCAGCCATAGATGATATTTTGGTGAGACCGTCTACAATGTTGGCCACCTTCGCACCAAACATCGAATTGATGTCGTCTAACGTGATGTGAGTATCTTCAACTGTATCATGCAATAAAGCGCAGATAATAGAAGTAGTGCCTAAACCAATTTCATCGGCGGTGATGCGAGCCACTTCAATAGGATGGTAAATATAAGGTTCGCCCGATTTACGACGCATGTCTTTATGCGCATAGATGGCAACGGTTAAAGCTTTTCTAATTAATTTCTTTTCTTGGTCGGTTCTAGCTTTTTTACCAGCTCTAAGAAGACCGCGGTAGCGTTTAAGAATCTCTTGTTTTTCTTTTTCTAAATCAATCACTATTGTAAGTTCGCTCATTTTTGCTGAAGTTTGTGTTTTAAAAATAAGGCTTTTGCCCGAGAATCTTCTACTTTCAAACCGATGCTATTGTTGCGTGTAAGCAAATAAAAAAGCCTCCCGTTTTTCAACGGAAGGCTTTCTATAATTTATCTCTCGATTATTTTACAACAGAGAATGATTTATTAACGGTTTCGCCGTTCATAGTAACATTCAAGATGTAAGAACCAGAAGCCAATGAATTAACATCAACAGATGAGATGTTGGCACCAATACTAATAGTTTGAGTGCTAGTAAACAATGTTCTTCCTGCTAAGTCGTAAACCGAAATTGTAGCAGCACCAGCTTTAGCAGCACTAACGTTAACGTTTAAGTTGCTAGAAGATGGATTAGGATACAAGTTAACTTGGCTCACAGTTACTGGAATAAGCTCAGAAGTGCTTGTGCTAGAAACAACGATGAAATCAACAGTAGCATTAGTTACTTGAGCTGTAGGTGTTTTAGTGTCTGTAGCAATTGCTTTTAAAGTGTACTTGCGCGAAGAGTACCAAGTTGTCGGAGTCCATGTAGCTGAGAATGTAGATACATTCTGACTAGGCACAATGGTAGCTAATTTTGTTACACCATCCCAAATTTCAAAAGAAACAGAAGCAATACCAAGGTTTGATGTTACTGTAGCTGCCAAGTTGATAGGGTTGCCATCAAAAGGGAAATTTTGGTTGCTTGTTGGTTTGGTAATCGCAACCACTGGAGCAGCGCAACTAACAGTAGTTGCGGTAGCAGCAGTTCTTCCACAAGATGCGTTAGCACCAGTTTCAATTACGATTTTAAATAAAGAACCATAGTGAACATGTGCAGCGTCATTTTTTTCAGAAGTTAAGAAAGTAGCTGTTCCACCTGGAGACCAGTCAACATAGCTGTTTTTCTCAACTTCAAAAACACCAGATTGAGTAAAGGCCTGACCTTTATTTGCTCCGAAACCTAAAGTACCAGAAGTACATTCTGGGTAGATGAAGTAATCACCAGTAGTTAAAGCGAAGTTAACAGCAAGATCAACGATATCATAACCACTTCCTGTTGATGTTTTTGTAGCGTATGTAAATGTGCTTGACTCAGTAATCAATGAATTGTCAACTGCTTTCAATACACGAATTTTTCCGCTTGCACCAGCAGCATGAGAAACATAGATTCTAACGTATTTAACAGTTAAATCAGCTAAAACAGTTATTCTTTGTCCTCGGTATGAATTGTTGTAAGGCATTGCTTGAAACTGGCCGCCTAATAATTCAACATCTCCATAAGTTTGAATTGCACCAGTATAAGTATTCACACCAGTAGCTTTTTCTTCAACATACAAAGTAGTATTAGAATTAAATACCTGACTGTATGTTGTACCTGATCCTTTTTTAGTTCCAGAAATAGCAGCATCATACCAGTCATAAGTTTTAGCACCGTCAGGATTATTTACCGTTAAAATTAAATTGTCTCCGTTGCAACCAGAAGCACCAGTTGTAGTAAAAGGAGAACCAGCAACAATAATGATTTCGTCTTCAGCGTAGCAAGAACCCTCAGTAATTTTAACTCTGTAAGTACCAGCTGAACTTACCGCTAAAGTAGTTGTAGTTTCTACTTGTAATACATTGTTTTTGTACCATGCAAATGTTCTGCCTGCAGATGCAGGAACCCCTGGATTCAATGTTACTGTATTTGGTGCACAGAAACCTTTATCAGCTCCCATGTTCGGTTTAGGTACCGGACACATTACTGCTTTTTTATCATTGATACATTTCAATAATGAGTAAGGATCAGATGGAGCAAAGTCTTGCCCTAAATCCCAAATCAAGATACCCATAGATTGTTTTGTAGTATAAGCCAATTCCATTTTAGATTGTATGGTAGGACAACCATTGTAGTACCAAGTACCGTAACTGTCTTGTCCGAAATTAGTTGATTTTGTTCCGCCAAGGTTATTGTACTCTAGTGTATTTGCTCTGTTAGAAGAAGATCTTGCATAGAAAGGTACGCCCAGCAACATTTTGTTGTAAGGAACACCTTTAGTATTCCAGCCTTCCATAGTTCCTCTTGCATCATTCAAAGAAGAGTGGCTGTTAGCATCGTAACCAGTTCCGTTAGGCACAGGCATATCATACGCCATTACATGCCATTCGTCAACTAAATTCGCATTAGTAGAGAAAAGAGAGTTGTCTACATAACCAAGGTGATTTGCTACACCTGCATATTCTCCACCCACAGCAACAGCAACTTTTAAGTTTACGTTAGTAGACGCTAAAATTGCAGTGTGAAGTGCTTGTAGAAAAGCTAAGTGATTAGTTATATTGGTACTACCAACAGGGAATTCATGGTCAATAGAAACACCATAGCACCCGTTAGCATTAGCATAGGTTACTAACTCAGTAGCTAAAGTGGTTCTGTAAGTTGAGTTTGCATTAATATCGTTTAATCTTGCAGTTCTGATTCCGCTATCATCTGCACCACCTAGTGCTAACCACAAGTTAGTTCCGTTTGATGAAGCAGCATCTCTAACAATAATGAATTTATTTTCATCAAATCCGAAAGTAGCATCGGTATTTGTTTTGATTAAATTCCCCGTACTATTAGGATTGATGAAAGAGAAAATGATGTCGGTAAGCATAGCGCATTGCGCTGAGACATTTGTGGTTGCGCGGTACGAAGGGAAGTAGCCGGTAACCTTTAAATTCCCCGCATTTACACCTAGTGTAATAAAAAACACAAAGCCCAATGTAAAGTAGTAATTGATTTTTTTCATAGTTTTTAAATAAAGTTAATTAATGGTTTCCTCTCTTAAGAGATTCCTAAGGTTAGAAAAAAAGACTAGTTATCAAAATTTATTTTTTCATATTTCGTAATATTTTTTAATTAAATTCAGGGTAAGACAACTTTGAAAAGCAGGTAATTGTTATGAAAAACATTGGTAATACAATAAAAAAAGTAGCGCTTGTAGCGCATGACAGCATGAAGCCCTTGCTGGTTGCTTGGGCAGCCCGACATGCAGACAAGTTAGAGAAATACAAATTAGTGGCTACTGGAACCACGGGTAAAAGGGTAGAAGAAGCTACTAGATTGAAGGTGAAAAAGTACAAAAGTGGTCCCTTGGGAGGTGATCAACAAATTGGTGCATTAATAGCCGAACAAAAATTAGATGCTTTGTTTTTCTTTTGGGATCCATTGGAGCCTATGCCGCACGACCCCGATGTTAAGGCTTTGCTAAGGTTGTGCAATGTGTACAACATACCTGTTGCTTGTAATGAAGCAACGGCAGAGATAGTGATTAAATGTTTTTAGGGAATTTTATTTCTTTCTGTTTTTTTCGATGCGTTTCAAGCTTTCTATATTGAAGCCTAAAACTGGGATACTGATTTTAGCCAGTGTATTTTTTACGGTGCTGGTTTTAAAAAATCTATCGATAAAGGTGTTCGTGTGAGAGGTGATGCATAATAAGTCGGCACCGTGGTTTTCAATATATTCTTTAATTCCATCGGAAATACTCACGCTAGGTTCAATTTCAGCCGAAATATTACTGTAATTAAAGTGCAACACTTTTCTTTGAAATTGAACTAAATCTTTAGCATTGATGATGTGTTTTCCGTCATCAATATGAAGCAGAGTTAAGTGGGCCTCAAACATTTCAGCAAACCACACCAAGTAGTGCTCAATAGCTTTGTCTTTGTTACTTATTTCTGTAGAGTACAGTATTTTTTCAATTTTAACGTCGTTGTATTTGTGGGGAACGATGAGTACCGGACATACGCTACTTCTCAATATTTTAAGAGCGTTAGAGCCAAAAAGTCGGTCTTCAATTGAGTTTATTCCCTGCGAAGCCATCACAACCAAATCCACTTCTTCGTTTTCTATAAAATCGAAAACGATATCTTGAAAAGAGCCATCAACAATATGTTCGTGAAGAGATGATTTAACGCGCATTCTTAAATCGGCAGAGTAACGGCGTAAAAGAAAAGAAGCGGCATCTCTAAAATCGGTGATTTCCCCGTACATCATTTTATCGGGGTCGAGCTCATCTATTTTTTTTTGAATATGCTCTTCGTATTTTGTTTTGTAACAGTAAAGTAAATGAAGTTCTGCACCAGTTTTATTGGCCAAGTAAACAGCGAAATCAGCTGCGTTTGCTGCTGCTCCCGAGAGATCTGTAGTTAATAGAATTTTTCTCATTCTGCTTTGTGAACCAATTTCTATAGCAAAAATACACTAAAAGCATTTAGTAAAGCAATAAAAAACAGAGATTATTTCGGGGCGTTTTTGTAGATAAATAACGCAATAAATGCGAAGAACATGTTAGGAAGCCAAACAGCAACCACAGGGGAAAGACTGCTATTGGTGGCAAACACTTCGCCCACTCTGGATAGAAAAACGTAAACGAGTCCGAGACCAATGCCATACACCAAATGCATTCCTAATCCGCCTTTTATTTTTCTAGAAGAAATGCATGCACCAATAAGAGTTAAAATCAAAATTGAGAAAGGAATAGCTGTTCTTTTGTGTAGTTCTAACCTGAATCGTTTCACCAAATTGGAGCCTTTTTTTTCTTCTTCGTCTATAAATTGAGAAATCTCAAAATAATTCATGGTTTGAATACTGCTCGGTTTCGAGCTAAAATCTTCGGGAGAGAAGGGGAAGATAGTGTCTTTGCTGTCGCCTCTCACTTCTTTTTCTTCAACTCCATTCAAAGTTCGTTCTCTCCATGTTTTGGCTACCCACTTGGTTTTTAGTGTATCCCAAACAATTCTGTCGGCCGAGAAAATAGATTTTAGCTCTCCGTTTTCCATTTTTCTAATACTGAAGTTGTAGCCAGTATTGGTGTTTTTGCCATAGTTGCTAATATACATATCTACTCCGGGTGATAGAATTCGATGGATGTTCGACCCCACATCAATATTTTGATCGTCTCTATAGTATTTGTTTTCAAACTCTAGTTTCGTTTTGTTGCTAATGGGAATTACAAAATGATTGGTGAAAAGTGAAACAAGGAATAACAATCCACCAGCGATGAGGTAGGGGCGTAAAAAACGCTGATAGCTAATTCCCGAACTTAGTATGGCCACTATTTCGTTGGTGCTGGCCAATTTAGAGGTGAAAAAGATAACGGCTAAAAAGATGATAAGTGCACTTAAAATGCTGTACAGCCAAGGAATAAAAGTGCAGTAGTAATCAAAAATGATTGCTTCAACCGGGGCGTTATTTCCCAAAAAATCATCAATCTTTTCGCTCACATCAAACACTATGGTAATTAATATAAAAATACCAATAATGAAGAAGAAAGTCCCCAAAAATTTCTTGATGATATATGTGTCGATTTTCTTAAGCACTATAATCTATTGGCTAGTTTTTTAACCATGGTGTTTTTCCATGAAGCGAAAGTGTTGTTCATGATTTGGGCGCGCGCTTCATTGGTAAGCCAAACATAAAAAGCCAAGTTGTGAATACTGGCAATTTGTTTACCTAAAATTTCATCGCACACAAAAAGGTGACGCACATAAGCTTTTGAGTATTCTTTGTCAACGTAGCTGGCACCATTTGCATCTAAAGAAGAAAAATCACATTCCCACTTTTTATTTTTGATGTTGATGATACCTTCGCTGGTGAATAACATGCCGTTGCGCGCGTTACGTGTGGGCATTACGCAATCGAACATATCTATGCCTAAAGCAATATTCTCTAAAATATTTACCGGAGTGCCAACGCCCATTAAATAGCGCGGTTTGTTTTCGGGTAAAATATTGCAAACCAGTTCGCTCATAGCGTACATGTCTTCGTGAGGTTCGCCCACAGATAGTCCTCCAATGGCATTTCCTTCGGCTTCAAACTTAGCGATTACTTCAGCTGATTTCGCTCGTAAATCTTTGTAAACGCTTCCTTGAACAATAGGGAAAAGCGTTTGATTGTAGCCGTACAAAGGCTCGGTGCTGTTGAATCTATCGAAACATCTTTTTAACCAACGATGGGTAAGGTCTAAACTTTTTGCTGCGTAGCTGTATTCGCAGGGGTAAGGCGTGCATTCATCGAAAGCCATAATGATATCGGCGCCAATAACGCGTTGAATATCCATTACATTTTCGGGCGTAAACATATGGTAAGAACCATCAATATGTGATTGAAATTTAGCGCCTTCTTCTGTTAGTTTTCTTTTGTCGGCTAAGGAATACACTTGGTATCCGCCGCTATCTGTCAACAATGGTTTTTTCCAACCGTTGAATTTGTGCAATCCGCCTGCTGCGCCAATCACTTCAATACCCGGTCTCAAATACAAATGATAGGTATTGCCTAAAATAATTTGCGCTTTAATATCGTCATTCAATTCGCGTTGATGAACAGTTTTAACTGTGGCCGCCGTGCCAACAGGCATAAAAATGGGTGTTTCTATAAAGCCATGATCGGTTTCAATTAAACCTGCGCGGGCTTTGCTGTTCGTGTCTTTATGTTGAAGAGTAAAATTCATTGTGTGGCAAATATAAACAGAAAATGCACCTTTATTTTAAGAAAAGCGGAAAGTAAGCGTAAGATTTTTAATTTTACCCGTATGTTGATTTTCGAAGGTATTATATTCTACCTCTATTTAGCTTGTGCTTTATCTATCGTATTCTTCTTGCTATATTTTGTAAGACGAATTAACAAGTACAAAGAATTGCCACTTGAAAAAAGTACTGTTCCTGTTCCTGTTTCTGTAATTGTTTGTGCGCATAATGAGGCCTTGAATCTTAAGAAAAACATCCCTTTTATTTTAGAACAAGATTATGCTGCTTATGAGGTGATAGTAGTGAACGACAGATCTACAGATGCCACGCGTGATGTGGTATTAAACTTTATGAAGCAGTATTCGAATTTAAAATTGGTTGATATTAGCGCTGAAGAGAAGAAAGGATTAGGTAAAAAATATCCCTTGAGTAGGGGAATTGCCATAGCGAAAAACGAACATCTTTTGCTCACCGATGCCGATTGTCGGCCTCAAAGTAAACATTGGATGAGCTATATGATGAGTGGCTTTGCAATGGGAAAAGAAATAGTGTTGGGTTTTGGTAAATATGAAAAGAGAACTGGTTGGGTGAATAAGTTGGTGCAGTTCGATACCTTCTTTGTGGCCATTCAGTATTTTTCTTTTGCTTTATCGGGTTTGCCTTACATGGGCGTTGGAAGAAATATTGCTTACAAGAAAAGTTTGTTTGAAAAGCAAGGTGGATTTAAATCTCATGAAGATGTTGCTTCTGGTGACGATGATTTGTTTGTAATGCGAGCTGCTACCAAAGAAAATACATCGGTAATGATGCATGTTGATGCGCATACCATTTCGGTAGGAAAAGAAAATTTTGAGCAATATTGGTTTCAAAAAACACGGCATTTATCTACTGGTAAATGGTACAAAGGAAAATTACTTTTTCATCTCTCGGTAATCAGCACCAGTTTCTTGGCTTTCCCTCTGCTGCTGTGGCTTAATTTGCTTTTAAACAATATGGTGTTGGTAGTTTTGGCTGTTTGGTTATTAAAACTTATCTTACATTATTATATCTTTAAAGCTGCATTGTTAAAGCTTGTTTCAGGAGTGAATTTAATTTTATCGCTTATGTTTTGTAATATATTAATGGTACTTAATCAAGCGGTAGCTTATAGGAATTTGATAATTAAAAAAGACAAATGGTAGCACCCGGACCGAATCTTTCTGACAAAGCGATGCATGATTATCGTTTGGTGCATGAAGCAATCAACAATAAATCTGAAAGGGCATACGCCGAACTAATGGATCGTTATAGAGATTCCATTTACTTCATGCTTTTAAAAATGGTGAACAGTAAAGACGATGCCGATGATTTAACCATTGAGGCTTTTGGTAAAGCATTTAGAAAATTACATCAATACACCCCAAATTACGCTTTTAGTACTTGGTTGTTTAAAATCGCATCGAACAATTGTATCGACTTCATTAGAAAGAAAAAGAAAAATACTTTCTCTTTAAATCGTTCGGCTGATCAAGATGGTGGTGAAATAGAAATGGATATTAAAGCCGATGTTTTAGACCCAGAAGAGAACTTTATTAGAGATCAAAAAATTCAAATGATGCAAGATGTGGTGAAAAGATTAAAACCACGCTACCGTACTTTGGTTGAGTTGAGATATTTCAAAGAATTATCGTACGAAGAAATTGCAGAACAATTGGATTTACCTTTAGGAACAGTGAAAGCACAGTTGTTTAGAGCACGTGAGTTCTTGTTCCAAATCATGAAAAATACAGAAGGAAGTATTTAAAGTAGTTCAATGTTCAATGTTTAAAGTTCAATGTTGGCAACTTTAAACATTGAACATTAAACATTGAACTAAATCTTAATGAAGCTCATCCAAAAATATTTCCCCGATTTAACTCCTCTGCAAGTTCAACAATTTGAACAATGTCTGCCTTTGTACACATTATGGAACGACCAAATCAATGTGATTTCTCGCAAAGACATTGAACATTTGTATGAACGTCATATCTTACATTCTTTAGTTATCGCTAAAGTGATTCAATTTAAAGAAGGTACTAAAATAATGGATGTGGGCACTGGTGGTGGTTTCCCTGGAATTCCATTAGCTATTCTTTTTCCCGAAGTAGACTTCTTGTTGGTAGATTCTATCGGTAAGAAAATAAAAGTGGTGAAGGAGGTAGCTTCAGCTATTGGTTTGAAAAATTTAAGAGCATTGCATATTCGTGCAGAGGAGGTAGACGAGAAGTTCGATTTTGTAGTGAGTAGAGCTGTTACTGCACTTCCCGATTTTATGGTGTGGGTACAAAACAAGTATTTG
>CAMDPJ010000061.1 GCA_945903925.1 Chryseobacterium gleum | reverse complement strand
TGAATGTAGGTAGCCCGGGAGTAAATAGTATGTGAGATGTTTCTGGCAAATCCAATGAAAGAATAAATTTTTGTGTATCCATTAATGCTGTGGGTGATTGCATTGCCTCAATCTCTTCATAACTTTTATCCAGATAAGTGTTACGTTGATTTGTGTGGGTGTATTTGTTGATGTTTTCTTGATTGGTGTAATATTTTTTACTACTGTTAGCACCAGCAACCCACTGCCAACTGCAAGCATTGCTTGCCCAATCGCCATCTAACAAATGATAATACATCCATTGGGCAGGATGATGCCAATGCGATTTCGCAACATTACATGCCAAGGAAGCAGTGTACATTCTGCAGTGATTGTGCATATAACCGGTTTCGTATAATTGTTTGATAGCATTATCAATACCTTCAATTCCGGTTGTAGCGTTTAAAATGAACGAAGAAATTTCATTATTAGCAATGGGCGTTTGTTCTTGCTTAATAGCTAAATCTATATTTTTTACCTGTGCCACTCTTTGAAAATAATCACGCCAGCACAATTCCTTTACAAAAGATTCTATCTGCGAAATTTTATACCCTTTTTTTAAAACACTTTCCAAAACTTGCTTAGTGCTGATAACACCTCTTGATATGTAGGGCGACAAATAGGTTACTGCGCCATTTATATAGTTACGGCTGCTTCCATATTTTATCGGGTCTATCTGATCCAGCTTTCCTAATATCGTTTTAAAATCTGTTTCAAAATTCGAATTCATTTACCGCTTACTTATTTTATTTAAAGAAATCGAAAAAGTGCTGTTACTAAGATTTTATTTTTCATTTTTATTTTCATCCCGTTATTATTCTATTTTTTGCGTGTCGTTTCTTAAACTTACCCATAACGTTTAGCGGCTGCAAGAAGTTGGGGGTTTCGAAGACGAAAAGTCTCTTCCACCAATTAATCCGTCATATCACGATCAAACATGTTCATTTAACCAATGAACCGCCAATTTCTTGCAGCCGCTGTTATTGGCTGGTTAATTATTCCTCAGCTCTTGAAAGCGAATAAATTACTAAGCCAAAACCAATTTTATTAATCGCATCTGCAATGTTGTAAACAATATCCATTGAATGAGCAGCAGCAGCTGGGTCGGAAACTAATTGAATTCCGAATAATCCTCCATCTGTTCCTAAAATATATCCAAGTGGATAAATCGCCCAACCAACCAGCACGAACCATGCTAAAACTCTTGTTGCTTTGGCAACTTGTGGTCCTGCTGTCTGAGACAATTTTGCAACTTCACCAAACCAAATTAAATAGGCAATGTAGAAGTAGGCCGCTCCAGAAATAATTCCCCACATTACACTATTGCCTCTGTCGATTGTTTCTCCAATATAACCTGTGACAAGCATTACAACGGAAGCAAAAATCAATTTCCATAGTAAGGATATTTTTGCTCCAGCTTTTTTGGTAATTAGATAGAATTCAACACACATAAGGGGCACGGTAAGAATCCAATCCACATAGCGAAAAAAAGTTGGAGACTCTCCTGTCTCAAGATTGTAACCTCTCATGTAGTAGTAGTGCACTGCTGCAATGAAGGTAATTAATCCCGACACAAGCACTGAAGTTCTCCATTTTTGAGATGTGTTGTTAAGTTCAAAAAAGAAGAAGACAGAGGCGGCCATCATGGCCATCGTTCCGATGAAAAACGTGAAAGCAACGTAATTGTCGCTGGCAATTTTTAAGTGTTCCATAGTTTTGTATATTTTAATTTTTCCTACTCTTAAGGCTTTTCGGAATCTCCAAGTTTTTTTTTATTGATTTTCATCTTCAATGTCTGTTCAACGAACATCTTATTTTTTTGTTCTATTTGGATATAACTTTCCCATAATGTCGGTCAGTGAAAAAACTCCTTCTTCAAAAAATTGAGTCGTATCAACAAATTCTCTTTAAATTATTGAATAAATGTGCTAATAACTCAAATTAATAATTCATTTCTTTATAAAAAAGAGTAGAATAGATTATAGCAAATCAACTAATCGCAACCAAATGGAGATGAACAATTTGGACGATCAAATTGAATAGGATAACACGGTTCGGTTTATGGATGAACTTACGCATTGCCCATACTACGCCATTATATAAACTACTTTTCTCTGCGTGAAAAAGCAAGATGTTAGTCGACATAGATGATATAGTTAAAATACTTTGCATAAGTTGTTGCTAATATTTGGTTTTTTACATCAAATCATACGAACTTTTAATTTGATTAAATCCTGTGGTGGTGACGTGTGTGTAAACCTCTGTGGTTTTGCTGCTGAGTTAATGACACACTTTCATTTTCGATTGGCAAAATGGGTATTGAAAAAGTATCGACGATTTAAAGGAAGTTTTAAAAGAGCATTTGCGTGGATAAGAATGATAAAAAGTTACTATCCAAATATGTTCTATCATTGCAAATTATTTAAGTCGATTTAATTGTACAATACGAGCCGTATGAAATGAGAATTTCACGTACGGTTCTGTGAGGGGGTAGGGCTGAAACGGCGGTCCCTAAAAGGCTTCCTGATTAATTTTATACGACTATGGCATAGTCGGTAATTAAAATACAAAAAAGGTGGGGGTCAGTTTCCTCCGAAAAAAGGGGGCAATTTCAGCCGACGAAGTGGGGGCTGTTTTGCCGTTTTTTACAATTATATTAATGATTTGGCAGAGGAGCGTGCTATTGTGTTGCATGTTGCTGCTTATGCAACAGAGAGTTTTATTAAACGAAATGGCCTACTAGGCAGAAGTGTAGGCTGGCCTGCAGTTTCATCAGAAATGTGCGCACCACTCATTCAAGTTTTAAAAATGGCGCTTGCCTTTTTATGCATTATCCCAATGAGAAATATGTGAAAGTATCTTTACTGTGTAAAGGGTAAATTTATCACCCCATTAAATCACTATAAAAAAGTCTCTTTCTTTATAGCTTAATCTTCATTTTAATAGATGCATTTTAAATAATACGCCTGTAAATCAGTATGTTATAAATTAATTTTAATTAATCTATCAATCTTATAGACTTTAATCTATATTTGCCTTCGAATTTTATGTAGTAATGGATTTAGTTTTAATAAATAATAAAACGTCTTCAGTCGCTGCAAAAACAAGTGTTTTTGTTTTTGCAGCCGATAAAGAATGTTGTTTTTGCTGCTGTTGTTTTAACTAGCAATTCAATTAATTAATATTTATTACTCTATTAAATCAGTATACTAAAAATGAAAACAAAAATTAAGTCAGAAAAAAGTAAGGGCTTATTCCTTATAATATCTTTATTCAGCGCATTGACTTATGGGCAGGTTGATAGTTCTAAAGTCCCTGTTCGAATAGATGATTCATTATTAGGATCAAAGCTGATTTGCAATTTAAATTCGGTAGCCTTTCCTCCAACCGACACCACTTCAACATCTTTAAAAGTATCCTTAGAATACCGCCCGCGCGTTGAATTGCCCAATGGTTTTCGTCAATTAAGAAATGACACCAGTTTAGCAGCCTTATTTACATCTCATCGTGCGCGATTGAATTTCGAAGTCAAAAAGAAAAGATTTGCGGCTGTATTATCTATGCAGGATATACGCACTTTTGGAGCCTCCGACCCAAGATCTAACGCTGGAACAATTCAGGTGTTTGAAGCTTGGGCAGAGCCATTTTTCAATGAGCATCTTTCTTTAAGAATTGGTAAGCAGAAATTTATGTTGGATAACAGTCGCTTGTTTGCACAAAATGACTGGCGAAATAATGGTGGTACGCACGATGCAGCTAAATTGATTTATAAGAAAGGCACTATTGAATCGCAATTGTTGTTTGCTTGGAATCAAACTACAGAAGGAAATTATTTCACCAATTTCAGTCCGGTAGGTTTCAATAATTACAAATCCCTTTTGGTGGGTTACCTGCAATTGAAATCGAAAAACGAAAAATTGATTTTTAGCACTACCAATTATTATGAAGGTTTTCAATATGGTAAAAATGGTGCGCATCAAAATTTTAGATACACCAATGGCGGACGATTAAAATACCAACATAAAAAGCTAGATGCTGTGGCGATGGGTTTCATTCAATGGGGACACAATAATGTGGGCAAAAGATTATCGGCATTTTACTATCATGCAGAAGGAAGTTATGCTCTAAAATATTTTAAGCTGTTGCTTGGTGCCGAATTTAAAAGTGGCAATAGCGCTAAAGCCGATGTTTATGATCGTGCTTTTCAATATCCTTATGGCGTAGCGCATGCTTTTAACGGTACTATGGAATATTTTGCCAACGGTTTTGCAGGTTCTTCAGTCGATTTCGGATTGATTGATCCCTACTTAGAATTAAGTAAAATAATTAAGAGTAAACTGAAAATTGCACTTAGGCATCATTTGTTCTATTCTCAAAATTTGGCTTATTATAAAACTTACGCTCCAAGTAATTATTTAGGCTTCGAAAGCGATTTAAATTTGACTTATTATCCAAATGGGTATACTAAAATTGATTTAGGTGTATCGGCTTTGAAAGCTAGCAAATCAATGGAGTTTATAAATGCGGGTAGCTCTAGTTATTTATCGTACTGGACTTACCTTCAAGCTACCTTTACACCACAATTATTTGCTAGTAAAAAGTAAAATGAAAACTTTAGGTCGATACATATTCTTGTTTGTTGTTGCACCCTTAGTAGTGTTTTCTTCATCGTGTTTTTTTGGTGAAGAAAAGAAAAATGATCCTTCTGGTTTAGAAGGTTCAATCACTGTTTCTGGTGCTTTTGCTTTGTATCCTTTAATGGTGAAGTGGGGTGAGGAGTTTAGAAAAATTCATCCTAATGTGAAGTTTAACATTTCTGCAGGTGGTGCCGGTAGAGGTATATCTGATGTGATTGGAAATTTAGGTGATTTGGCCTTGGTTTCTCGTGATTTAAAAGGTCCCGAAGTAGAAAAAGGTGCATTTCCTATTGCAGTTACCAAAGATGCGGTATTGCCTACCATTAACGCCACTAATCCCAACATCAGCGAAATTTTGCAACGTGGAATTTCTAAAGAATCTTTCTACAAATTGTTTATCGAAAATTCGGTGAGTGATTGGCAGCAATTGGGATTTGCCATTTCTTCTAAAACTCATGTTTACACTCGTTCTGATGCTGCTGGTGCTGCTGAGTCATGGGCTAAATACCTAGGCAAAAAACAAGAGGATTTAGAAGGTGTTGGCGTATTTGGCGACCCTGGTTTGTTGCAGGCTGTATTGAAAGATGCCAATGCCGTGGGTTACAACAATATTGGTTATGTATTCGATTTAAAAACTAAGCAGCCTTTGCAAGGAGTGAAAATTATTCCTATCGATATTAACGGCAATGGAGTGTTGGATGCTGAAGAGAATTTTTATTCTAATCTTGATTCTTTATTGAATGCCATAAGTGTGGGTAAATATCCTTCGCCACCTGCACGCGATTTGTTTTTTGTTACACACCATAAACCAACGAACAAATTATTGGTAGAGTTTATTAAATGGGTATTAACTAGCGGACAGCAATATGTGGCGTCGAGTGGATATGTTGCTTTTTCTAAAGAAAAGTTAGAAGAAGAGTTAGAGAAATTAAAATGATTTTTGCTTCATGAATGTTAGATTAATAAAAGATAAATTGGCTGGAAGAACGATGCTTGTGCTGACTCTTCTCTCTATTCTCATCGCTGTTTTAGTGGCTTGGGGTTTGTTTTATCGTTCGTTGCCTTTGCTCGAAAGTTATTCTTTAAGTGATTTGCTTACTTCTTCGGCATGGAAGCCCGAAAAAGGGGAGTTTGGTTTTTTAGGTTTCATCATGGGCACCCTTTGGGTAACAGGTATTGCTATCATTTTGGCCTTGCCACTTTGTCTTTTAGTTTCTATTTATTTAAGTGAATATGCGCATCCTCGTTTAAGAAAATTTATAGTGCCTGTGGTCGATTTGTTATCTGGAATTCCACCTGTTTTGTTTGGGGTGTGGGGCGTGTTATTTATCATTCCTTTAATTCAAGATCATATCGCTCCCAACTTTGTAGAAAACTCAGCAGGCTACAGCGTTTTGGCTGGAGGGATAGTTTTGGCTATCATGATTTTTCCTTTGCTCATCACCTTGTTTTTAGAAGTGTTTTCTGCTGTGCCACGCGATATGTTGAATGCGTCTTTATCATTAGGTGCAACGCCTTGGCAAACGGTAAAAAAAGTATTGTTGAAGAAAGCTATGCCAGGTATGATAGCTTCCACAGTATTGGCTATATCAAGAGCCTTTGGAGAAACCATTGCGGTGTTGATGGTGTGCGGCGGAAATGTACCAGGTATTCCTCATTCGGTGTTCGATTCGGGTTATCCTTTGCCAGTGTTAATTGCCAATAATTTTGGCGAAACATTTTCAATACCATTGTACGATTCGGCTTTGCTTTTTGCAGCGCTGTTGTTGTTTGTTATTATTTTCATTTTTAATGCTATATCTCGAATCATTTTGGTGAGAGTGAAGCGCAAAATAGAGTAGAATGAAGGCTAAAAATATAGAAGAAAGTTTCTTCAAAATCTTAATGATAATTTCTGCCTTTATTGTGGTGGGAAGTTTCTTTTTGATTGTAGGCACCATTGTGGTAAAAGGTGCGCCGGCGATGAGTTGGGACTTAATAACTAAAGTGCCTTCGGGCGGATTTTTCCTAGGCGGTGAAGGGGGGGTGTTGAATGCCATAATTGGGTCTTTTTACATTGCTGCAGGTTCTTCGCTGTTGGCTTTGTTTATTAGTTTACCCGTGGTGATTTACATTAATGCCTACCTGCCAAAACGTTCGTGGTTGGGTAACTTAACCCGAATGGGCTACGATGTTTTGTTTGGTATTCCATCAATTGTTTATGGTGCTTTCGGTTTCACATTAATGATGTACTTGGGTATGCGCGCTTCTTTGTTGGGTGGTATTATCGCCGTTACTTTATTGGTTATTCCTATCATGATAAGAACGATGGATGAGGTAATTCGCACTGTGCCTAACGAATTGTATGAAGCGACTTTTTCTTTGGGTGCAACGCGTTTAGAAACAGCTTGGGTAATATTGAAACAAGTGGCGCCGGGTATCATGACCGCCATCTTATTGGCTTTTGGAAGAGGGATAGGTGATGTGGCTTCGGTGATGTTCACAGCAGGTTTCAGTGATAACATTCCAACCTCCATGCAAGACCCAACCGCAACTTTGCCTTTGGCTATTTTCAATCAGTTGAGCAGTCCGTATGAAGACGTTCGTTCTAAAGCCTACGCTTCTGCATTAATACTCACCATCTTCGTTTTAATCATTAGTGTTTTAGCAAGAATGTTAAGCAAAAGATTTTCAAAAAATAAAGTATGACACCAGTACAACCTCATATCAGCGTTCAAAATTTGAACTTGTATTATGGCGCTAATCATGCGTTGAAAAATATTAGTATCGATATTCCCGATAAAAAAGTGACGTCTTTCATTGGCCCGTCGGGTTGCGGAAAAACTACGCTTTTGAAAACTTTAAACCGTTTGCACGATTCTTCTTTGGAGGTAAAAGTTGAGGGTAAAGTTTTGTTAGATGGTGAAGATATTTATGCCAAAGGAGTGGATGTAACGGCTATTCGTAAAAAAATGGGCTTGTTGTCTCAACGTCCTTTTCCTTTGCCGATGTCGATTTACGATAACATTGCTTACGGTCCGAGAATTCACGGCGAACGAGACAAACACAAACTCGACCACATGGTAGAGCAGTATCTAAAAGATGTGGCTTTATGGGATGAAGTGAAAGACAGATTGAAAGCGCCAGCTTCACGCTTGTCTATCGGACAACAGCAGCGATTATGTTTAGCCCGCGGATTGGCTGTTGAGCCCGAAATTATATTGGGTGATGAACCAACATCTGCATTAGACCCTGTTTCTACTCAAAAAATTGAAGAACTTTTTATTCAACTAAAAGAGAAATACACTATCGTTTTGGTAACGCATATTTTGCGTCAGGCTAGAAGGGTATCCGATTATTGTGCTTTTATTTATATGGGCGAAATTATTGAGTTTGCACCAACAGAAGAATTGTTGTTAGATCCTAAAGAGAAGTTAACGAAGGAGTATGTAAGAGGATTCTTGAGTTAGATGTAACTCTCGTTAAAAATAGAAAAGGATTATCCTCAATTGTGCCTATAAACTTAATTAGGCCTCATCCCCAGCCCTTCTCCAAAAGAGAAGAGTGACTGAGTGTGAAAAGCATTTTTAAATAGTGGTCCGTCAGCTGACGGAAAGGACCGAGGATGAGGCCACTTTTTGAAGTGATTTAACTGGTACAATTACCGACAATTATTTAAAAAAAAAGAAAAGACTAATACTTTGGTATTAGCCTTTTCTCTTTTTTGTGTGAACTTTATTTATTCTTCATCATCCATTCCTGGTTTACCTGCGGGCGCACCTTGTGGTTTTCCGCCTTGTTGGTTGTGGTGCTGCTCTCTGGCTTTCTTTAAAATCTCTCTTCTAAATTCATGCTCGGCTTTATACAATAGTGCCACTTTTTTTACAGGAAGTACACTTTTGAATTTAGTGTGGTACTCTTTTTTTAAAGCCAACTCCCTTTCTTCAAACACCAATTCTTGATCGATGATTTTTTCAGCATCAGCGTTGGTTAAACTATCAACACCTTTTTTGAGTTTTTTATGGTTCACCTTTCTTTCTTCGTGAAGCTTCTCCATTTTAGCGTGAAACTCATTGTACACTGGCCAAAATTTAGTGGCTTCATCTGAGGTGAGTTTTAGCTTTTCTGTGATGAAACCAATTTTCATCGCTTTTATCTCTTCTCTTTTCTGTTCTCTTTTTTCTTCTTTGTTTGGTTTTTGTGCTTGTGCCGAAATCATGATACCCATCACCATCATCAGCGTTAACATTACTTTTTTCATGGTTTTACATTTAAGTTTATAATTCATCTAACAACACTTCTTCGTCAACTCCTTCGTCAAGGAGGTATTCGTCGAAAGCTTCAGTTTTTTCTATTTTCTTTTGTTCTACCTCACTCACTTCAATGCTTGCCGTAGGTGTGTAGGTTTCGTAAATTATTTCATCGTCGAATTCATCAATATTCTCATTTACATAGCTCACATAATCAATCGCTGCTGGAGCAACAGAAGTGGGGACAACATCGTTTTTACTGGTTAACCAAATTGAAAAAGCAATGAAGCTTGCCGCAAAAGCGATACTTGGATATCTAAATCTGAACAATAAACTTTTGTGTTCTTTAGTATGAATTCTTTCTTGAATGGTATTTTCTAATGAATCGAAATAATTCGGCGGCACTCTAAATCCGTTTTCTCTTTTTAATTCTTCTATGTTTATTTTTTGGCTCATTTGCTTCTATGACTTTTATAATTTAAAATGGTTTAATCCTTACTTAAAAATTCTTCAATTTTTTTTGTGGCTAGGTGGTACGATGCTTTTAATGCACCCACCGAAGTGCCCGTTATCTCAGCTATTTCCTCGTATTTCAAATCATCGTAGTATTTCATGTTGAATACCAATCTTTGTTTTTCGGGAAGGGTAAGAATAGCTTTTTGTAATTTCTTTTGAATCTCATCACCGCTGAAATTTTCGTTGCTATCTATATGTGCCGATAGCTGTTCTTCAACATTAACGATAGGAATGAAGAACATTCTTTTCTTCTTATTTAAAAAGGTAATGCACTCGTTGGAAGCAATTCTATATATCCAAGTGTATAATTTCGATTCTTCATTAAAAGAATCCAATCCCTTCCATATTTTTATAAAAATGTCTTGAGTGAGGTCGTTGGCGTCTTCGTGATCTATCACCATGCGGCGAACATGCCAGTACACGCGCTGCTTGTACTCTTGCATTAAAAGATTAAATCCGTAATTCTTTGTTTCAGAATTACGGAATTTATCTAGTATTTCATTATCCGACCAATTCCCCATATTTCAATAGTTTGGGGTAGCCGCTGAATTATTTTCTTTTGATTACCTTTTGAACGGCTTCAACGATGTTAGCTGTATTGATACCATATTTGGTCATCAATTGCTCTTCTGTTCCGCTTTCGCCGAAACTGTCGTTAACTGCTACAAATTCCATTGGAGTAGGAAGTTGTGTTGCCAACAACTGAGCTATGCTATCACCCAATCCGCCATTCATCTGATGTTCTTCAGCTGTTACCACGCATTTGGTTTTCTTTGCTGAAGCTATGACTGCTTGCGCGTCTAAAGGTTTAATCGTGTGAATATTTATTATTTCGGCAGAGATGCCTTGTTGTGCTAAAATTTCTCCCGCTTCAATGGCTTTCCATACCAAATGGCCTGTTGCGAAGATGGTAACGTCTGTTCCTTCGTTCAATAAAACAGCTTCGCCAATCACAAATTTTTGATCTACTGGAGTGAAGTTAGGTACTTTCGGCCGGCCGAATCTTAAATAAACCGGACCTTCATATTCCGCCGCTGCGATAGTTGCTGCTTTGGTTTGGTTGAAATCACAAGGATTAATCACCACCATACCTGGCAACATTTTCATTAAACCTATATCTTCTAATATTTGATGCGTTGCACCATCTTCACCCAAAGTCAACCCTGCGTGAGAAGCAGCAATCTTTACGTTTTTACCTGAGTAAGCGATAGACTGACGAATTTGATCGTACACTCTGCCTGTTGCGAAATTCGCGAAAGTTCCTGCGAAAGGAATTTTACCACCAATGGTTAAACCAGCAGCAATACCCATCATGTTGGCTTCAGCAATTCCTATTTGAAAGAATCTTTCTGGATTCTCTTTAATGAACTGATCCATCTTCAAAGAACCAATTAAGTCGGCGCACAACGCAACAACATTAGGGTTAGTTCTTCCTAGTTCTGTTAATCCCGCTCCAAATCCCGAGCGAGTGTCTTGATGATTTTGTATTTCGTATTTTTTCATATCTGGTTTTCGTGGCGCTAAAATAGCAACATTATTCTGTTATCAAATACTATTGTGAAGCTTTAGTATTTCTTGTTTTAAAATATTTTCAGAAATGATTTTCGGAGTGTTAATTTCTCGAGCTCTAGGTCTTCCTTACCCAGTGCGTCATTGCGAAAATTTTGTACCCAAAATTAAAGCAATCTCATCGTAATAAAAATTCTAATGCTTTTGGAGTTCGTTTAGACATAAATAATTTCTCGCTGTAATTTCAAATTTTAAGAAGCGAATTTGAAATTACGGAGTGTTTTTGCACAAAAAAAGCTTCATTATCCGTAGATTTATCCAGTTAAATCTACGCTTAAATTTTTCTTTTTTGGTTTTCAATTGTACCTTAATAAAAAGCAGTATATTGCAAGAAAATATGCTAAACACTTCAACATCAGTAAATATCAACTTGTTTTCTCCAATGAAAAAAAGCCAAGCGGATAATTGCGTAGTATACGCAATGCGTATA
>CAMDPJ010000060.1 GCA_945903925.1 Chryseobacterium gleum | reverse complement strand
TCAATTACATCTTCTAAGCTAATGATACCACTTGTGCCGCCATATTCATCAACCACAACGGCTACGTGCATTTTCATTTCCTGAAACTCTTTCAGAAGATCGTCGAGTTTCTTGCTCTCTGGAACAAAGTAAGCATTGCGTTTAAATAGTTGCCATTGAAAAGAGTCGTTTTCTTCGAGGTAGGGCAGTAAATCTTTAATGTATAAAACGCCAGTGATTTTATCCACATTGTCTATATAAATTGGTATTCTGGAGAATCCAGAAGCTTGAATTTCTCTTAATACCATTTGAAAAGAATGACTTTCATCTAATGCAACAATATTGGTGCGTGGAGTCATTACTTGCTTTACATCGGTATTGCCAAAATTCAGAATCCCTAAGAGAATTTTTTGTTCTTGTTCGCTGCCCTGTTTGTTTTGAATAAGTTCGTGCACAGCCGAAAGTTCATCAACAGAAAGGGCAGAACTCTTTTTTTCTTTTTTCTTTTTTCTTCCGTGAAACAAGGAAAGAAAAGCAGAAAATGGTTTTAAAATAAAGTTGAGTGCTAGCATGGGTGTTGCCATAAATACGGCAATTTTTTCACCTTTTTTGGTGGCTAAAACTTTGGGTATAATTTCTCCAAATAGGATTAATACAATAGAAATAACTACCATTTGAACTATTTGCGACGGATGATAGGTAAGTTCCAAGTCTTTCATCTCTTTCATCTCTTTGAAAAATGAAAGGGAAATAAAAACGAAGGATATATGAAAAAGACTATTGGTGATTAGAATGTTGGCTAATAATTTTTCGGGTTCATCTAACAATTGACGAATTACTTTACCTGATTTATTGTGACGCAACTCTAGTAAATCGAGGGTTCTGCTGTTGAGTCCGAACAAAGCAACTTCAGTAGATGAAATTAAAGCAGCACCAATCAAAGTAGCCATCATAGCTACAAAATGCCCGCCTAATGGTAAAATATGTGGGTTTAAAAAGTCCATTTAGAAAGGCAAGTCATCGGCATCTTTAGGAGAAGGAATATTTTGTGGAGGTGTTGCAGGAGGTGCAGGGATAGCAACATTTTCTTCTTTTTTTCCACCCAACATCGTCATGTTATCGGCAATAATTTCTGTGGTATATCTTTTCACACCATCTTTATCTTCCCACTGGCGGGTGCGCAATTTTCCTTCTACATATACCATGCTTCCTTTGCGCAAATATTTCTCTGCAATCTCTGCTAATCCGCGCCACACCACTACGTTATGCCATTCGGTTTGTTCAATCCGATTTCCGCCTTTGTCTTTGTAAGTTTCAGATGTAGCCAAAGTAAAATTTGCCACAGCAGTGCCACCTTCCAAGTACCGCACCTCGGGGTCTTTTCCAAGGTTTCCAACTAAAATCACTTTGTTAACGCCAGCCATCATTTTCATTCAATGTTAAAATGCTCGTCCGACTTTCGGCGGATTCAATGTTCAATAAGGAAGATACAAATTTAGTTTTTTCGCGATGAAATCGTGCATAATTTTAGGAAAAGCATATTCCTCTAAGTCTTTTAGCGGCACCAGCACTTCATTTTTTTTAGGTTTAAGCGCTTTTACTTTCACTACTGTAAATTGAAAATAGATGTTTTGGTGGGTGAGTAGATGCTTTTGTATTTCGCTTTGATAAATTATTTTTTCTTTTGTTTCTATTGGGTTTTCAAACAACTGAAATTCATACAAGCTCTGCCAAATGTCTTTGTCAGAGCGTTTTCTAATGATGGTATTTTTTCCATCGCTGAGGATGAGGTAATAGAAATATCGGTCTTTTTTAATCAATTTTTTTTCTTTGATAGGTAACAATTCTATTTTGTCGTTGGCGTAAGCGTAGCATTCATTTTTAAAAATACATTCATCGCACTTCGGATTTTTAGGCACACATTGCATAGCACCAAACTCCATAATAGACTGATTGAAATTTGCAGCTTCTTTCACGGGAAGCAATTCATGTAATTTTTCCATGAATTTTTTCTTGCCCGCAGAAGAATCAATGGCATCATGTATTCCAAAGATTCTTGATAGAATGCGGTAAACATTGCCATCTAAAACAGGATGGGGTAAATCGTAGGCGAAGGAGGCAATGGCCGCGGCTGTATATTCGCCCACACCTTTCATTTTTAATATCTCGGCGTATTCCTTTGGAAATATTCCATTGTGCTCGTTCACCACCCATTTGGCGGCAAATTGTAAATTTCTCGCTCTGCTGTAGTACCCTAGTCCTTGCCAAAGCTTCATTACTTTGTCTTCTGGCGCATTAGCCAAATCTTTTATTTTTGGAAAAGCGACAACAAATTTTTCGTAGTAGGGCATACCTTGCTCCACCCGAGTTTGTTGTAAGATGATTTCCGATAGCCATATTTCATAGGCATCGCGGGTGTTTCGCCAAGGCAAATCCCTTTTGTTTTGGAGGTACCAGCCGATTATCTTTTTAGAGAACTTTTCCAAATAATTAAAATTGAATCACTTACAAAGAAAAAAAATCACTCAGGGTTTTTGTAAGATGAATTAAAAATGTAAATTCGCAGCCCCTAAAATAGAAAGTAATTATTTAATATATATACCGAAATGACAAAAGCAGACATTGTAAACGAGATTGCCGACAAAACTGGCATCGAAAAAGTAGCAGTACAAGCAACAGTTGAAGCTATGATGAAGTCTATTAAAACTTCAGTATCTAACGGCGACAACGTGTACTTAAGAGGATTCGGTTCTTTTATTGTTAAGAAAAGAGCACAAAAAACAGGAAGAAACATTTCTAAAAACACCACCATCATCATTCCAGAGCACAACATTCCGGCATTTAAACCTGCTAAAGTGTTTGTAGAAAAAGTGAAGGTAACTTCTAAAAAGAAGTAGTATTTAAACTGCATGAGCACTAAACAATTAATATTAGTTATAAGCGCCTTCGCAGTGATCGTTCTTTTATATTGCTTGCCAACGAAAAGTTCTTCAGAAGTTGTTTCTGGTGCCAATCGTGAGCAAGTGTTGAATCAGAAGATTGATGAAGCACTCAACATCATTCAAACCCAACCGGCACCAATGCCAGGGATTAAACTACTAAAAGAAGTATTGGAGGAAGATCCTAAAAATGTAAGAGCGCTAGAACTCATGTCGGGTTTTACTATTAAAACCGGACAATACGAGAAAGCAGTTACTTATCTGGAGAGGTTAGCCGAGGTTCAACCATCACAAGAAGTGATGCAGCAGTTAGGGGGAACTTATCTGGCGTTGAAAGATACACTCAAAGCGAAACAGGTTTTCGTTAAGTTGTATGAATCTGTTAAAGATTCCACGCAGAAAAGAGAGGTGCAAGAAATTATTAAACAGTTAAAGTAATAACTTTTAAAAAACAAAATTATGCCAAGCGGTAAAAAAAGAAAACGTCACAAGATGGCTACACACAAACGTAAAAAACGTTTGAGAAAAAACAGACACAAGAAAAAAGGGAAATAGTCCTTTTTTTTGAGTTCAATGTTTAATGTTCAAAGTTAGCTAACCTTGAACATTAAACATTAAACTATGTTTATATTGTGTAACCTGTGAGCTTC
This sequence comes from Chryseobacterium gleum, assembly GCA_945903925.1. Classification (GTDB taxonomy): domain Bacteria; phylum Bacteroidota; class Bacteroidia; order Flavobacteriales_C; genus JAHEZL01. Next base: position 7,930 of record CAMDPJ010000060.1, on the reverse strand, counting down.
TAAGAGGTCTCGCCTTAATCTATTTTAAGAAGTGAATGAATTAATTATCAATTCTTCTCCTTCCGAAGTAGTCATTGCAATTTTAAAGGATAAAAAACTTGTTGAGCTTCATCGCGAATCACGCGATATTAAGTTTGCAGTAGGTGATATTTACCTAGGTACAGTGCGTAAAGTAGTGCCAGGTTTAAATGCAGCTTTTGTTGACGTAGGCTACGAGAAAGATGCCTTTTTGCACTACTTCGATTTGGGTCCGCAAGTGCGTTCCCTAAACAAATACTTAGCGCGTACGCGTGATGGTAAGGAGAATACAAGCAACTTAATGTACTTCAAAAATGAACCTGAGATTGAAAAATCGGGGTCTATTAATGATGTAGTAAAAACCGGACAACAAGTTTTAGTGCAAGTGGCGAAAGAGCCAATTTCTACTAAAGGTCCGCGTATCGGTTCTGAAATTTCTATCCCTGGAAGATACCTCGTTTTGGTACCTTTTTCTGATAGAGTTTCTGTATCTCAAAAAATTCGCGATTCGAAAGAACGCGATCGTTTGCGTCAAATTATTCAAAACATCAAGCCAAAGAATTTTGGTGTAATCATACGCACCAACTCAGCTGATAAACCAGCTGCTGACATGGAGAAAGATTTAACCGATGTTTTAGATAGATGGAAATCTGTTCACGACAATTTAGTGAATGCAAAACCAAACGATAGAATATTGGGTGAGTTGAGTCGTACCTCTGCAATTTTGCGTGATGTATTGAACAGCACATTCAATAGTATTCATGTCGACGACGAATTTGTGTATGAAGAGGTGCGCGAATATTTAATGGATAAATCTCCAGAGAATGTCGATATCGTGAAGTTGTACAAAGATCGTTTGCCTATTTTCGAGCATACAGGTATTGCGCGTCAAATCAAGACTTCCTTTGGTAAAACCGTTACTTTAAAAAGTGGTATTTACTTAGTCATCGAGCATACAGAGGCGATGCACGTTATTGATATCAATAGCGGTCATCGTTCTAAAACCGAGATGAATCAAGAAGAAAATGCTTTGGCAGTAAATCTGGAAGCAGCTGCAGAAGTGGCGCGTCAGTTGCGTTTGCGCGATATGGGCGGAATCATCGTGATCGATTTCATCGACATGAAAAACCCCAACAACCGCAAGCAATTGTTCAATGCTTTGCGTGATGGAATGAAAGAAGATCGTGCTAAACACAGCATTCTTCCTCCAAGTAAATTCGGTGTGATTGAAATTACACGGCAACGTGTTCGTCCGGCAACAGCGGTGGTAACAAGTGAAGTTTGTCCCACTTGTAAAGGTACTGGCGAAGTGCAACCAAGTATCGTGATGATGGATAAAATCGAAGCAGATATCAAGTATATTTTCCAAGATTTGAAGAAAGAGAAAGTAATCGTTACTGCGCATCCATTTGTTGCTGCATACTTAACCAAAGGTTTCTGGAATCCGATGCGCAAGCAATTGGGTAAGAAATACGGTGGTAAAGTTGAGGTGCAATCTTTCGATTCTTACGACTTAATTGAAATGCGTTATCTAGATAAAGACGGCGTGGAGATAGAATTGAACTGATTAATATCAAAGAATAATTAGAATGTAGGCAAGTTTGAAAAAGCTTGCCTATATTTATTGAGCCTCACCCCAGCCCTCTCCAAAGGAGAGGGCTGGGGTGAGGCCAATTAAATTTATGCAAAGCAAAAAACAACAAGCCATCAAAGCCACTTACCTAAGCATCATAGGTAATTTCTGCTTAGCTATCATCAAAGGACTCACCGGTTTTTTCGGTAATTCATACGCCCTAATGGCCGATGCTATTGAATCAACTACAGATATTTTTTCTTCTTTATTGGTGCTGTTCGGTTTGCGCTATTCTAACAAACCTGCCGATGAAAATCATCCTTACGGTCATGGTAAAGCAGAACCGCTAATTACTTTTTTAGTAGTTGGATTTTTGGTTACATCTGCTGCGATTATCGCACACGAAAGCATTCAAAATATTCAAACCCCACACGATGCCCCTGCTCCTTTTACTTTAATTGTTTTAGCAGGAATCATTTTAGTGAAAGAAATCTTTTTCCGCATTGTTATGAAGAAAGGAAAAGAAACGAATAGTTCTTCATTACAAGCCGATGCGTGGCACCATAGAAGTGATGCCATTACATCGGTTGCTGCATTTATAGGAATCTCTATCGCTTTGATTGGTGGCAAGGGTTATGATAGTGCCGATGACTGGGCTGCGCTTTTCGCATCTACTTTTATTTTGTACAATGCCTATTTGATCTTTCGTCCGGCCTTAGGCGAAATCATGGACGAACATTTGCACGATGCCGTGATTGAAAAGGTGAGAGCCATTGCGTTGAAAGTAGAAGGCGTTATCGGCACCGAAAAGTGCCATGTGCGCAAAACAGGAATGCATTATTTTGTAGATTTGCATGCGATAGTAAGCGGACAAATATCCGTTAAAGAAGGCCACGATATTGCTCATCGAATTAAAGAAAAAGTACAAGAAGAATTGACCGAAATAGCCGATGTTTTGGTGCATGTAGAACCACATGAGTAGTGTGAAAATGAATTTTTTGTATATTTGCTTATAAACGTTTGTGTATGAAGGCAAGTTATAAAGATGTAATTACCATCAATCCCGAAATTAGGGGAGGGAGACCATGTGTTAGGGGGATGAGAATTACTGTTTATGATATTTTGAGTTGGTTGGGTTCAGGCATGTCGAAACAAGAAGTGATTGCCGACTACCCCGAATTAACCATCAATGATATAGAAGCTGCGCTGCTCTTTGTTTCCGATAAAGAGGATAAAACCCGTTATGTGAATTAATGAAACTTCTCTTCGACCAAAATATATCCTATAAAATTAAGAATGCTTTAGCAGAAAATTTTCCTGAATCAGTGCATGTTTCTGATATTCGAATGCAGACTTCTACCGATTCGGAAATTTGGGAATACGCTAAAGAAAACCACCTTACAATAGTTACTAAAGATTCCGATTACTTTGATTTATCAATGCTTTTGGGTTCACCGCCTAAAGTGATTTGGGTCAATGTTAGAAATAGTTCTACCCTCAATTTGATTAATATTCTAAAATCAAATTCCCATAAAGTAAACGAGTTCATCGAGTCGACAGATAGCACTTGCTTGAAATTAGGTGCTTAATCTTATCAGATGAGTAGCCCCAAGAAAATATACACTCGCCGGCAGGCTTTGCTAAAAGCCCAAAAGTACTGTTCTTATCAAGAGCGTTGCCAAAAAGAAGTGCGTAACAATTTGTATAAACTAGGTGTTCAGCGCGATGACATCGAAGGCATTATTTCCGATTTAATTTCCTCTAATTTTTTAAATGAAGAAAGATTCTCGCGAGCTTTTGCGCGCGGTAAATTTAAAAACAACGATTGGGGCTGGATCAAAATAGAAATGGAACTTAAGCAAAGAAATATTTCTAGCTATTGTATTCAAAAAGCAAAAACAGAAATTGATAAAGATGCTTACCAAAAAACCATCATCGATTTAGCAGAAAAGAAATTCAAAGAGTTGGTAGGTGAAACACGCTACATTCAAAAAGGAAAAATTATAAGATATATTGTGGGCAAGGGTTTTGAGAGTGACAAAGTGATTGATTCGGTGGAAGCTTTGTTGGGCGAATAATATTTTACACCTGCGCCTTAAACTGCTCTAAAAATCTTACATCATTCTCTGAAAACAATCGCAAATCTTTCACCTGATATTTCATCATGGTCATTCTTTCAATACCAAATCCGAAAGCAAAACCAGTGTATTTTTCAGGGTCGATATTGCAATTTTGCAATACATTAGGATCTACCATTCCGCAACCACCAATTTCTACCCAACCTGAGTATTTACAGATGTTACAGCCTTTTCCGCCACAAATACTACACGATACATCCATCTCTGCAGAAGGTTCTGTAAAAGGGAAGAAAGACGGACGCAATCGTATTTTTGTTTTTTCGCCGTACATCTCTTTGGCGAAAAATTGTAAGGTTTGTTTTAAGTCGGCAAAAGAAACTTTCTCGGCCACATACAATCCTTCAATTTGATGAAAGAAGCAGTGAGCACGCGCGGAAATCGCTTCATTACGATATACTCTTCCCGGTGAAATAATACGAATAGGAGGTTGTTTTTTCTCCATATAATGTACTTGTCCCGATGAGGTTTGCGTACGCAACAATATATCCGGATTTTGCTGAATGAAGAAAGTATCTTGCATATCTCTTGCAGGATGTTCTTCGGGAGTATTCAAAGCAGTGAAATTGTGCCAGTCGTCGTCAATCTCTGGTCCGTCGGCCACTACAAAGCCAATACGTTTAAAAATATCGATGAATTCATTGGTCACTAAACTCAAAGGATGAATAGAACCCAATTTTTTTTCTTCACCCGAACGGCTATAATCTTCAATAGATTTTTCCTGAGAGTTTTCAGGCTCGTTATTGAAAGTATTGAATTTTTCTTCTGCTTTATTTTTGAGAGAATTGATGTGTTGGCCTACTTCCTTGCGCAACTCAGGCGCAACATTTTTAAGGTCGGTAAAAATGTCTTTAATCACATTTTTAGTCCCCAAAAAACGAATACGAAAAGCCTCCAATTGCTCTTTATTTTGAATAGCGAATTGGTCTATTTCACCAAGAAGTGCATCAATTTTATCTTTCATTGGAACTAGTCGTTTTTAACTTTAAGAGGGATTTCAATCACAGGTTTACCAGTTCTTGGATCAGCTTCTGCACTTAATATCTTCTCCAATATTTCCATCCCTTCTATAACTTCTCCGAAAACCGTGAATCTAACTTCTAAGCCGTCAACTTGAGGCATGCCGCCAATTGTAGTGTAGACTTCAATTTGTTCATTGTTAAATAACTTACCTAATCCAGCATTATATTTTTGGTCTGCTTCATTTTTCCATGCAGTAATAATTACAAGCGCGCTGTCTTCCATGTGCTGTTGAGCGAATCTTTCATATTTTTGTCTTTTCTCTGCATTTTCAGGTTGATCTGCAATCGACTGCACTAATTTGCCTTTTTCCATTTCAATTAACTGCTCTTTTGTATAAACCTGTCCTTTAACCAACATAAATTGGTCGTCTACTGAAGAATTTGGTTCAGATTGGCTAGCCAGTGCTACAAGTGCTCCTTTTTTCGCAAAATATTTACTGTTATATTCTGATGGAATTGAACCACCTCTTTCTACATTTTGTCCTTCAGCACTGTTACTTTCAATATCACCAGCTAGTAAATACATCGGTGTTACTTGATTCACAAATGTTTTATTGTAAGCCTTCTCTTTCACTTGTTTCATGAAGTTATCTCTGTGCTGTGGTGTTTCGTCGTACAAACGAACTTTGATTTTACCATAAGAAGTTTCGATCACGTAAACTCCCGGTTCGCCACCGAAGTCAGGTAAAAAATTAATCAATAAAAATCCAGTAACTACCAGAACAACGATTACAATTAAAGATGTTTTTTTCATATCGTGAGAATATTTATATATTTGTTTTTAACTGAGAGTTTGAAAATTAACGGGGCGAAGGTAATAAATATTCAATTATAATGAAGTTCAGATTTAGCAAGCTTTTTTCAACGTGGAGCATTTTATTAGTGGTAGCTTTTGCATTTGGCGCATGTGAGAAGGACCCAACGATTGGAAATATTAAAGTGGTTGATTTAGCAACTGGTGCAGCTATGCCTAATGCAACAGTTAAATTGTATATCCCTTCCCCTCCTGCGGTGTCGGGCGCTGGCTTTACTACTACTTCAGATGGGTTTATCACAGAGAAAATTCTTACCACAGATAATGCGGGCAATTGCTCAGTACAACTCAAATTAGAGGCTGCGCTTTCTATTGACGCTGCTGCTGGAGCAAAAACGGGTAAAGGAGTTATTGCATGTGAAAAGTACAAATCAACCAGTGTTACGGTTAAGGTTAATTAGTGCTTAAGTTACCGTTTGCTTTAAAATAATCTACAATAGCATCTTTCATTACTTTTAATTGTTCACCTGGCTTTAACAAAGGAAGTTTTTTTGTTTCCTTGAAATGTGGCCAACCTTCTTCGTCATTTCCTTCAAATTCGTAGTAGTTGTACTGACTCAATAGCGTGCAAATAGCCACGTGAATTACTTCTACCTTTTGGTCTTTGGTAAATTTTACATAGCCTTTGCCCAATTCTTGCACACCTATTAAAAACAGAATACCGCGTATGTCGATGTCGGGACCGAATTCTTTTTCAATAAATTCTTCAACTTTTTTCCAGTCTTTCGTTAAATAGTCATTCATATATATACTTTGTGTAAAAATACAGATATAGATTTAGCTATGACAAGATTCTTAATTTTAATTTTACCGTTTTTGTTGATGGACTTCCCCAATATTTGCAAAAGTTGGATGACGACCAATTGAGAAATTTTGTTACTTTGAATGCCGTAAAGCGAAAAACAGATTTTACGGCAAATAAGTTTGGAACAAGCCGCCTTAGATGCGCAGCACCAGAGAAAACATTTGAAGTGGGAGCAATTTCAAAAGGAAAAAATAGTAGGAGTCGCTTGGCTACAATGGCTCAATTAGTGCAATGAAGAAGGTTATTTTATTGATTTTATTGTGTTGCTCCCTAGTGGAGACAAAGGCTACTGTTTATGAAAAAGCAGATATTGCCATTTGTGCTGATTTGAGCTACAGCACCAGAGGCTTGTTAGATGCCTTGCGTCAAAATATGTGGTATTTGATGCATTATCTTACGGTATATGATCCGCAGCCCAATGTGCGTTTAGGAATGATGTGTTATGGTAAAATAGGTTATGGCAGAGAAAGTAACTACACCCGCTTGGTTTCCGATTTGAGCAATAGAATTAATGCCATGCAGCAAGAGATGTACGCCATTGTAAATGGTGAACCAGCATTAGAGAGTTTTCCGGAAATAGCGCTGTTGCGCACCATTAATGAGCTTTCATGGTCGAAAGAAAGCAATAGCTACAAAACCATTTTCTTTATGGGCAATGGTAAATTGCATTCGAAGTATTTTAATGATATTGTAAAGTCGGCCAAGAAAAAAGGAATCATCATTCATGTGATGTATTACCGGGCTTACAATAACCGCGAAGAAATCAATAGTTGGATGGCTTTGTGCAAAGAGCTTGATGTTGAATTACAGTATATCAACCCTTCTTTGGTGTTGCCGTTAGAACGTGAAATGCAATCATCGAACACCGATATTTCTGTGGAAGCGAATGAAAAATACAATTACACATTTATTCCTTTTGGAGAGCACGGACAAAGAGAGTTAAGTAAGTTTTTAGAGTTAGATGCGTATGCCAAGCAAAGCGGAATGTACTGTCAGCAATTTCGTTTACTTTATAAAGTATCCAACAATTATTTAGGCGCCAATACCCACTGGGATTTGAACTATCGTTTAAACCACTTGCTAATCAAAGCGTTATAAAAACCCGAAAACATAAATACACCGATTTCTCCACCGATATTTCTATGTATTCAATGAACTGTTTTGCATTCGTTTGCTAAGATATAAAAAAATAAATACCTCTCTCTTACTTTTGTCAGAAATTTGTGATAAATTTATGACAGATTTAATCTCGATGAAGAACTCTATACATCATATAATACAAGATAAAATAAAGTCTTTCCGTAAAGGAACGATTTTATTTCCTTCTGATTTTAAGGATTTTGGTAGCGTTGACGCAATCAATCAATCTCTTTCAAGATTGACTAAAGAAGGAATTATTCTACGACTTGGGCAAGGTGTTTATCTTTATCCCAAAAAAGATGAGGTATTAGGGATTCTTTATCCATCAATGGAGGAAATCGCAGAAGCTATTGCAAAACGCGACCAAGTTCAAATTATACCTGCTGGTGATTATGCAATGAACAAATTAGGATTATCTTCTCA
>CAMDPJ010000059.1 GCA_945903925.1 Chryseobacterium gleum | reverse complement strand
CCAAAACCCTATGATTTTTTCTAAAAAAACCTTATTTTTACCGTTCTTTTTCCGCGACATTTTTTAATAAAGAATTGATTAGATATGACTGAGAATCAAGGATTGTATGACCCCTCTTTTGAGCACGATTCGTGCGGTATTGGTTTTGTGGCCAACCTTAAAAACAAGAAATCAAATAAGATTATTCAGGATGCGATTGCCATGTTGGAAAACATGGAACATCGCGGTGGCTGCGGCTGCGAGCCTGAAAGTGGTGATGGTGCCGGCGTGCTTATTCAGATGCCTCACGACTTCTTCAAAATTGAATTGAAGAAGCAAGGTGTGGAGTTGCCTGAGTTCGGACAATACGGTGTTTGTATGACTTTCTTCCCGAAGGATGTTGTTGAACAACAGCGTTGTAAGGAATTGTTTGTTGAATATTCTCATCGTTTGGGCTTCGATGTTTTGGCTTTCCGTGTGGTGCCTACCGATAACACGATGCTGGGTAAAACCTCTAGAAACGTTGAGCCTCATGTGGAGCAAATTTTCTTGAAATACAACGAAAGCAACGATCCTGAAGCTTTAGAAAGAAGATTGTGTGTATTGAGAAAATACGCCAACCGTAACATTCACCGCGAATTACCAACTACTTACGATAGCTTCCACATCACATCAAGCTCATACAAAGTAATGGTGTACAAAGGTCAGTTGAGAACCAACCAACTTCGTCCATACTATTTAGATTTACAAACGAAAGAGATTGCTTCTGCCATGGCAGTGGTGCACTCTCGTTTCTCTACCAATACTTTTCCTAAATGGAGATTGGCTCAGCCTTTCCGCTTCATAGCGCACAACGGTGAAATCAATACCATCAAAGGTAACGTGAACTGGATGCGTTCTAAACAAGTTTTGTTGGAAAGCACATTGTTTACTGTAGAAGAGATTGATTGGATGATGCCTATTTGCGACATCAACCGTTCAGATTCATCTAACTTAGATAACGTTGTTGAAATCCTTACTTTGGGTGGTCGTCCGATGGCCCAAGTAATGATGATGTTGATTCCTGAAGCGTGGCAGCACAACCCAGAAATGAGAGAAGAAAAACGTGCTTTCTACGAGTACTATTCTTCTATCATGGAACCATGGGATGGTCCGGCTTCTATCTCTTTCACAGATGGTAAAATTGTAGGTGCAACCTTAGATAGAAATGGTTTGCGCCCTTCTAGATACTGCGTATTGGATGACGATACTTTAATCATGTCTTCTGAAGCAGGTTCACTAATTGTTGACGAAGCGAAAGTGATTGAGAAAGGTCGTTTACAGCCGGGTAAAATTTTCATTGCCGATTTAGAAAAAGGTCGTATCATCTCTGATAAAGAGTTGAAAGATGAAATTTGTGCAGCTAAACCTTACGGTCGTTGGTTGAAAGAAAACAAGTTGAATTTGAAAGATTTGGCTCGTCCGATGAAGAAAACCAACGTTCCTGCAAAAGGAATGGAGTTGACTCAAAAACAAATTACTTACGGTTTCACCCGTGAAGATTTGATTACGGTGTTAGAGCCAATGGCGAAAGAAGGAATGGAAGCGCTGGGCTCAATGGGAACAGATACTCCGTTAGCTGTTTTGTCTTCTCAAAGTCAGCCACTTGCCAACTACTTCAAACAGTTGTTCGCTCAGGTTTCTAACCCGCCTATCGACCCTATTCGTGAGAAAGTGATCATGTCGCTTTACACCAACTTGGGTTCTCAAAAAAATATCTTGGCCGAAACGCCTGAGCATTGCCGTCAGATACATTTGGACAATCCATTGTTGTCGAACGGACAGTTAGATAAATTGCGCAAGTTGAATGATGGTGCGTTTAAGTCGTACACCATCAACGCTATATTTAGCGCATCAGATAGAGAAGGTACTTTAGAAAATGCTATCGATGAAATTTGTGCCAATGCCGAGCGTGCTACCTTAATGGGTTGTAACATCTTAATTATCTCTGATAGAAATATTGATAAAAATACTGCTCCAATTCCTTCATTATTAGCGGTGGGTGCTATTCACTCTAGCTTAATTAAAAAAGGATTGAGAACGCGCACCTCTTTAGTGGTAGAGGCTGGTGATGCTATTGAAGTGCACCATTTCGCTACTTTGATTGGTTTTGGTGCCAACGCTGTAAACGCTTATTTGGCGGGCGATACCATTCGTACGATGTTCGAAGAGGAAATAGAATCGGGTGAAAAAACCATCAAAAAATTATTAGAAAACTACAGCAAAGCCATCAATTATGGTTTATTGAAAGTGTTCTCTAAAATGGGCATTTCTACTGTTCAGTCGTACCAAGGTGCTCAAATTTTTGAAGCTTTGGGTATCGGACCGGCAGTTATCGAAAAATGTTTTGATGGCACAGTATCTCGTATTAAAGGAATGACTTTCGACGACTTAGCAAAAGAAGTTTTGATTCGTCATAAACGTGCTTTCCAAGATACAACATTAGAAAAACATTTATTCATTGGTGGTTATTACCAGTGGAAGAGAAAAGGGGAGGCGCATTTGTTCAACCCCGATTCTATTTCGTTGTTGCAAAAAGCTACCAGAACCAACGATAAATCTGTTTACCAACAATTTGCGCAAAAAGTTAACGATCAAAGCGAACAAGCTTTAACGCTTCGCGGATTGTTGAAATTGAAAAAAGGAAATGCTGTTCCTTTAGCTGAAGTTGAATCTAAAGAAAGCATAATGAAGCGTTTCGCTACAGGTGCCATGTCTTTTGGCTCTATCTCTTTTGAAGCGCATACTACATTGGCTATCGCCATGAACCGTATTGGTGGTAAATCAAACTCGGGTGAAGGTGGTGAAGATGAAATTCGTTACGCTAAAAAAGCAAACGGAGATTGGGAAAGAAGTGCGATTAAACAAGTGGCATCGGGCCGTTTCGGAGTTACTGCACATTATTTAACCAATGCCGATGAGTTACAAATTAAAGTAGCGCAAGGTGCTAAACCGGGCGAGGGTGGGCAACTTCCCGGATACAAAGTAGATGAGTGGATTGGTAGAGTGCGTCACAGTACGCCAGGTGTAGGCTTGATTTCTCCTCCTCCTCACCACGATATTTACTCTATTGAGGATTTAGCACAATTGATATTCGACTTGAAAAATGCCAATCGTGATGCCCGTATCAACGTTAAGTTGGTATCTGAAGCAGGTGTTGGTACTATTGCATCGGGTGTTGCCAAAGCAAAAGGTGATGTGGTGTTAATCGCTGGTTACGATGGTGGAACAGGAGCTTCTCCTCTTTCTTCTATTCGCCATGCTGGTTTGCCATGGGAGCTTGGTTTAGCTGAGACGCACCAAACATTATTATTGAATGATTTAAGAAGTCGTATTACCGTTCAAACTGATGGTCAGTTGAGAACTGGTCGCGACATCGCTATAGCAACAATGTTGGGTGCTGAAGAATGGGGTATCGCAACTGCTGCCTTGGTGGTTTCGGGTTGTATCATGATGCGTAAGTGTCATTTAAATACTTGTCCGGTGGGTGTTGCCACACAAGATCCAGAATTAAGAAAACTATTCACTGGTAATCCAGATCACGTAGTAAATTACTTCAACTTCGTTGCCGAAGATTTACGTGAAGTAATGGCCGAGCTTGGTTTCCGCACCATCAATGAAATGGTAGGTAGAACAGATTTATTGGAAGTAAGCTACAACGCGCCACACTGGAAAACCAAAAACTTAGATTTATCTCCTTTATTATATCGTCCGAATGTTGCTGCTACTGTTGGTACTTACAAAACAAAAGAGCAAGATCACGAGATTGAGAATGTAATGGATAGAAAATTAATTGAAGATGCTAAACCTGCTTTAACAAGCTGCACTAAGGTTTCTAAAGAGTATCCTATCATCAACTTAGATCGTTCTGTGGGCGCTATGTTGTCGAACGAAATTTCTAAAGTGTACGGTGGTGAAGGTTTACCTGATGGAACATTAGATTTCAAATTCATTGGTTCTGCCGGACAATCATTAGGTGCTTTTACAGCGAAAGGTGTTCGATTCACGGTTGAAGGTGAAGCGAATGACTACTTCGGTAAAGGTTTGTCGGGTGGTGAATTAATTATTTATCCAAACAAGGTTTCTAAATTCGCAGCTGAGGACAACATGATTATTGGTAACGTGGCATTTTATGGTGCTACATCTGGTAAGGCATTTATTCGCGGACAAGCGGGTGAGCGTTTCTGTGTAAGAAACTCGGGTGTTACTGCGGTGGTTGAAGGTATTGGAGATCACGGTGTAGAATACATGACTGGCGGTAGAGTGGTTATTTTGGGTAAAACAGGAAGAAACTTCGGTGCAGGATTTAGTGGCGGATACGCTTACGTTTGGGATAAATGGAAAGAATTTGCAGCTAATTTCAACAATGAATTATCTGATATCGAAGCTATCTCTGCAGATGATGCAGCTGAGTTGAAAGGCTTATTGCAAGAGCATTTCCAATACACTAAAAGTAATGTTGCAAAAACTATTTTAGAGAACTGGGATAAGGAATTGAAGTTCTTTAAAAAGATTATGCCACGCGACTACAAGCGTGTAATGGAGAAAAAGAAATTAGATAAAAAAGACAAAAAAGAGTTAGTAAAATAAAGAAGAGTTCAATGTTTAATGTTCAAAGTTAGCTTACTTTGAAGTAAACATCAAACATTGAACGATTAGAGTTTATTAGGTATAGCTAACATTGAACATTAAACATTGAACTGAAAATTTATGGGTCAAGCAGACGGCTTTTTAAAATTTGATAGAAATCTTCCCGAGTACGAAAAACCGGAAGACAGAAAAAAACACTGGACGGAGTTTTACAAACCGATGTCGGAAGAAAAAACCCGAGAGCAAGCTGCGCGTTGCATGAACTGCGGCGTTCCGTTTTGCCACAATGGTTGTCCCTTAGGGAATATCATTCCGGAGTTCAACGATGCGGTGTACAAACAAGAGTGGAAATATGCCTATGATATCTTAACCAACACCAATAACTTCCCTGAGTTTACGGGTAGAATTTGTCCGGCACCTTGCGAAGGTTCTTGTGTTTTAGGTATCAACAAACCTCCTGTGGCTATTGAGCATATTGAAAAAAGCATTATCGAAGAAGCATACAAACAAGGATGGGTTAAACCAAGCTTAAACATCAAAAGAACAGGTAAAAAAGTGGCTGTTGTTGGATCTGGTCCGGCTGGCTTAGCTACCGCCGATCAATTGAACAAAGTAGGTCACTCTGTTACTGTTTACGAAAGAGCTCAAAAACCTGGTGGTTTGGTGCGTTTCGGTATTCCCGATTTTAAACTCGACAAACATGTTGTTGAGCGTCGTATTAAATTGATGGAAGAAGAAGGTGTTATTTTCATCTGCGGCGTTGAGGTTGGTGTCACGATGTCGAAAGAGGAATTAATCAATAGCTACGATGCAGTTGTATTGTCAGGTGGAGCAACAGAACCAAGAGATGTGACCATTCCTGGTCGTCAGTTCAAAGGTATCTACGCTGCAATGGATTTCTTATCACAAAGCAACGCTCGTGTTTCTAAATTGAAACATGAAAATCATAGAGGACAAAATGTTGATGAGGTTTTAGCAACTGGTAAAAATGTGATCGTGATTGGCGGCGGTGATACTGGTTCTGATTGTGTTGGAACATCTAACCGTCATGGTGCTAAATCAATCACTCAATTGGAAATTGCGCCTAAACCTTCAGCGGATAGAGCGACAAATAATCCATGGCCAGAATATCCAATGGTGTTAAAAATTACTTCTTCTCATGAAGAAGGAGCAGATAGATCTTGGAGCGTTTTGACGAAAGAGTTTGTGGGTGATAAAAATGGTAATGTAAGCGGATTAAAAATCGCTGATATTGAGTGGACTAAAGACGCTCAAGGAAAACATATTTTCAATGAAATTACTGGTACCGAAAGAATTTTGCCTTGCGAATTGGTAACGATTGCCGCAGGTTTCTTGGGGCCAGAGCACAAAGGTTTGTTAGATTCTATGGCTGTTGCTTACGATGAAAGAAGTAACGTTAAAGCGAACACGAAAGATTACAAAACATCTGTTGATAAAGTTTTTGCAGCGGGTGATATGCGTCGCGGACAATCATTAGTAGTTTGGGCGATAAGTGAAGGTAGAGAATGCGCTAAATCTGTAGATACTTTCTTAATGGGCGATACTGTTTTAGAGTCGAAAGATCTATCACAACTAGCTCTAAACGCATAAATATGAAGCAGCACAAATATCTGTTTGTGCTGCTTTTTTCTATTCTTTTTTGTGCTGTTCAAGCGCAAACTTCAAATTCATCGGATACCACTTTTAAACCCACCTTTCATCAAGAAACTGGTTTTTCTGTTTATTTCAGTCCGTATGCTATTATTCCCGTTGCCACTTATTGGGGGCGAGTAAATTTTTTAGAACCCAAAAAAGAGTTGTCGGTTTCTGCTTCAATGCCCATTAGTTTAGGTGGAAGTATTGGCTCTTATGGGGGCTTATTGGTGCTTGATGTACCACTTACAATAGATGTTAATATAGGCGATAGATCTACCGATAAAGCGATTTCAAAAGCTGGCGCTTTCATAGGTGCAGGTGGTGGATTCAATTTAATGATTGGTAATGGATATATGCGTTCCTTCGGGCCGCTAACACATGCTGGTTTGCGCGTTACATCACCATTTACGGGTCGCTCTGTTACGTTACGATTTTCTTATTTATTCGGACTAGGGGGCGATGATGTCAGCGGTGTAGATTACAATCCCAATATCTTTGGTATTGGCATGTTTTACGCCATGTAGAAATATTCTTTCCTTTTTTCCTCTCTTAATTGCACAGTCGCTATGGATAATTTATATTAGCGTTCGAAAGCATTGATAATCAAAAGAGATAGGTATCGCGAATGGCAACATTAGAAAAATTTCAGAACAACGTAGCTGTAAAATTTCAAATTTACAACAGCTTATTTTTAACCCTTCCCTTCGAAGAAATAACCAATACTGGCGTTGTTTTACCACTTCTTTACGAGGATTGTAAAGACGGCTTCGAAGACGAAAAAACTCCTCTTGAAATTATTGATACTTTCTTTGCTAAACGCACTAAAGTTAAAGGTGATAAAAAGAAATTCGAATCGATTTTTAAATTCATTCAATACATCGAAAGACAGGTGGTATTGTTTGATGCTATTGAAGATGCTGCTTTTGAAAAGATAAATGACTTAGATGGGCAAGGTACTGTGAAGTATCTTTTCTCACGTTCTCAAAATGCCAACAAAACAGAAAAGTTGATTCAAAAACTGAATGAATTTAAAGTTCGTCCGGTTCTTACTGCACATCCCACTCAGTTTTATCCTGGAAGAGTGCTGTCTATCATTAATGATTTAGAAGAGGCTATTCGTGAAAATGATTTACGCACTATCAATGATTTGTTGCGTCAATTGGGTAGAACACCATTTACTAGCAAGGAAAAACCAACGCCATACGACGAAGCAATGCGTTTGATGTGGTATTTAGAATATGTTTTCTACCATTCAGTTCCTAAAATTCACGGAAGAATTCGCAAGCAATTGCGCTTAATGGGTGAGGAAGAAGAAACCTTTCAAAATACATTAATCGACTTAGGTTTCTGGCCTGGTGGTGATAGAGATGGTAATCCATTCGTAACAGCAGATATCACTCGCAAAGTGGCTTCTGAATTGAAACAAAAAGTATTTATTTGCTACTATCGTGATTTACGTTCATTGCGTCGCCGCCTAACTTTCGGTGGAATTGATGAGCGTGTAGAAAAAATTTACAACAAATTATCCAGCACTATTTTCAATACCGAAGGTAAACGCTACCACGATAAAGAAGAATTGCTGACCGATTTAAATGAAACTCGTGTTGCAATTGTAGATCAGCACCACGGCTTGTTTGTTCATTTACTGGATGAACTAATTTGGAAAGTAAAAATCTTCGGTTTCCATTTTTCTATTTTGGATATCCGGCAGGATTCACGTATTCACGTACAAGTAATCAACGATGTTTTGGAGGCTTTTCACGCGGGTAAATTGAAAGATTCTGTAAAAGGAAAAATTCCTAAAAATTACCACGAGCTTTCTGAAGCGAAGAAAATCGCCGCTTTGTTAACACTAGAAGGAACTATAAATCCAGATATCTTTGAAGATGAAATGACAAGAGAGACTTTAAAATCTTTCTATGTAATTAAAGATATTCAACTTGCCAATGGAGAAATTGCTTGTCACCGCTATATCATTAGCAACACGCAAAATGCGGTGAATATGATGGAGGTATATGCTATGGCGCGCATGTGTGGTTTTACTACCGACATGCATTTAGATATTGTGCCTTTGTTTGAAACCATCGACGATTTAACCAATGCCAACACTATCATGCAAACTTTGTACGATAATGAAGCTTATCAAGCTCAGTTGAAAAATCGTCATAAAAAACAATACATCATGTTGGGCTTTAGCGATGGCACAAAAGATGGTGGTTATTTGGCTGCCAACTGGGCTATTTATCGTGCTAAAGAAAATCTAACAGAGATTGCGAGAAAAAGCAAAATATCGGTAGTGTTTTTTGATGGCCGTGGCGGACCACCTGCTCGTGGTGGAGGTAATACCAATAAGTTTTATTCAAGCTTGGGAGATAGAATTGAAGATGATGAAATTCAATTGACTGTTCAAGGGCAAACTATTTCTTCAAACTTCGGTACTGTAAATTCTTCTCAGTTCAACATAGAACAATTGATTTGCGCAGGTTTAGAAAATCACGTTTTTAAAGGTGATTTAGTGAAGTTGAGTGATAAACATCGTGAGTTGATAGACGATATGGCCGATGAGGCTTACAAAGAATATTGTCGCTTTAAAACCGATCCAAGATTCATTGAATATCTAGAAGAAGTTAGTGTTTTGCAGTACTACGGTAAAACGAATATTGGGTCTCGACCGACCAAAAGAAAGAAAGCAGATAAATTAACTTTAGGTGATTTGCGCGCTATTCCTTTTGTGGGTGCATGGACACAGATGAAACAAAATGTGCCTGGCTTTTTCGGATTCGGCACTGCCATAAAAAAATACAAAGACGCAGGAAGAATTAGCGAAATCAAAGATTTATTTGAAAAATCATTGTTCTTTAGAACTTTGGCAGAAAACTCAATGATGTCTTTATCGAAAACCTATTTCCCTTTAACAGCTTACTTAGCGAAAGACAAAAAGTTCGGCAAGTTTTGGGGATGGATTCACGAAGAATATACCATTACGAAAGCGATGTTGTTAGAGATTTCTGGCTCAGAAGAATTGATGGATAATCAACCGTCGAATCAAGCTTCAATCAAATTGAGAGAAGCAATTATTTTGCCTTTGATTACCATTCAACAATATGCTTTGATGAATTTAAAAGCGATTGAAAAAGGTGAAAATCAAAATACAGAACACGCTGCAACTTATGAGAAAATGATCATTAGAGCTTTCTTTGGAAGCATTAACGCCAGTAGAAATTCGGCGTAATATTTTTTGCGATAATGGAAATGCGCTGGGTGAAAACTCATCGCATTTTTTTTCCACTGGCGCTCGTCTCCAGACGAGTGACTTGCCTACTCCGGCGTTTGCAACGCCATTTTTCGCATACTTAAGGCAATGAAATTGCCGGAGTAGGCAAGTCACGCGTTTGGAAACGAGCGCCAGGAGGACAAGGTTTCCAACGTTCCACCGTGAACAATTACTTATCCAACTTCGCTTATTTTTTTTCGTAAAGGCTTACTTTAGCACTATAAATTATTCATGCTTTGAAAAACCAGAATCTGTTCAATTCAAATTATTCTCCTAAGCCCGGAGTGTATGATGAATATGTGGGCGATGATAAAACAGTACGCTTGCATTACGATGCTTTATCGAAGCAGTTTTCAGAATACAATACCCAAGATTATTGTAAGTTTAACGAAGAAGCAAAAATTGTTTTTTTTAATGAAGGAATCACTTTCGCCGTTTATTCCGACAACCCGCTAGGTTCTGAAAAAATATTTCCTTTCGATTTCATCCCAAGAATTATCGATCACAAAGAGTGGTTGAAAATTGAAAAAGGAGCGATTCAAAGAAACCGCGCCATTAACGAATTTCTAAAAGATTTATACCACGATAAAAAAATATTGAAAGACGGAATTGTTCCAAAAGAATTGATTTATTCGAGTGCAAATATGAATCCGGTGATGGAAGGTTTTATGCCCAAAGGTGGAATTTACAATCACATATCGGGCACCGATTTAATTCGCCACAGTGATGGTAAATACTACGTGTTGGAAGACAATGTGCGCTGCCCATCGGGAGTAAGTTATGTATTGGCGAACCGCAATACTTTAAAAAAAACTTTCCCTAAATTGTTTAGTAAATGTCAGCCTCAACCCATTAACGATTACCCCGAAAAATTGCTCACAATGCTGCAAAGTGTGAGTCCGGGTATTAGCACACCAAATTGTGTTGTACTCACTCCTGGCATGTACAACTCTGCTTATTTCGAGCATTCTTTTTTAGCGCAAAGCATGGGCGTAGAGTTGGTAGAAGGAAGAGATTTATTTGTTAAGAATGATGTGGTGTATATGAAGACGATTCACGGTCCCGAAAGAGTACACGTTATCTACCGCAGAATAGACGATCCTTTCCTCGATCCATTGATGTTCAATCCCGATTCAGTTTTAGGTACACCAGGTTTAATGAGCGCCTATTTAGCGGGAAATGTTACTTTGGTAAATGCTCCAGGAACGGGTGTTGCAGATGATAAGGCGGTATATGCTTACATGCCCGAAATCATAAAATATTATTTGGGTGAAGAACAAATTTTAAGAAATGTGCCAACGTATCGTTGCGGTGAAGACGATGATTTTAAATATGTTTTAGAGAACATCGATAAGTTGGTAGTAAAACCTGTTGATGAATCGGGAGGATATGGAATCTCGATTGGTAATACTTTAACGAAAGAGCAGATTGAAGAAGTGAAAGTGAACATTAAATCGAACCGCAGAAAATACATTGCGCAGCCTATCATGTCGCTTTCGGTACATCCTACTTTTATTGAAGGAGAAGATATTATTGAGCCTCGTCATATTGATTTACGTACTTTCTGTTTGTTAGGAAAAAACAGTGAATACGTGTTGCCGGGTGGCTTAACTCGCGTAGCTTTAAAACGTGGAAATTTAATTGTGAACTCATCGCAGGGTGGCGGCTCTAAAGACACTTGGGTAATTTAATTAATGGAAAAAAGGAAACACGATATTGACAAAGATTTTACTTCTATCATTTTAATGATTGAAGAATCTCGTGATCGTGCCTATAGAAAAGTAAATGAGGAATTGGTGTTGTTGTATTTTGAAGTTGGAAAAATAGTTTCGAATAAGGTGATACAGGGGGTTTGGGGAGAGAGAACTGTAGATGAATTAGCAAAATATATTGAAATTAAACTTCCAGCTCTTTCAGGTTTTAATAGAAGAGGGCTTTATAGAATGAAACAGTTTTATGAGACTTATACTTCTTCTGAATTTGTGTCAACACTGTTGACACAAATGAAAAGTTCTGAAAATGAGGTTATTGTATT
>CAMDPJ010000058.1 GCA_945903925.1 Chryseobacterium gleum | reverse complement strand
TATCGAATGTAATTGATGAAGCAAGAACTGGGCGACTAGGCAGAGATCACCTTGCTATAGACACAATGAAAACTTGGTTTCAGGATAGGGTAAATTGGCTCAATGCTAACTTAAAAAGTACCAAGTGTTCTTTCCCTTCCGTTCACCCTATAGTAATTTCAAAGATTAATTATAATCCGCTTCCATCTGGTACCTACACTTCTAGCCAATTGGAATTTATTGAATTGACCAACAATGGCAATGCAGCCATTGATGTATCAGGTTATTATTTTAGAGAATTGGGATTTACCTATGTTTTTCCAAATAATTCACTTATACCAGCCAATGGTAAAATTTATTTAGCATCAAATACTGCGGCTTTCACGGCAATTTATGGCGTAGCACCTTTTGCAGAATACAGTAGAACTTTATCCAATACTTCAGAAAAACTTGTACTGGCCGATGCCTATGGTAACATAGCTGATTATGTTCAATATCAAAGCGCATCTCCATGGCCAACTGCTGCCAATGGAACCGGAGCTTACTTGAAATTGAAAGATGTGAATCTTGATAACTCACTTGCATCAAGCTGGGAAGTGGCTACGAACAATCCTGTTGGAACTGATGAATTAGGTAGCGACAATGTAATTAGTATTTACCCAAATCCTGCGCATGAACAAGTAACAGTAAGCAGCCATCAATTTATTTTCAAATATGAAATTTATGATCAATTGGGAAGATTGGTGCAAAGTGAAAGCAATATTCAATCGGCAAATCTCAATATTAATTTGAAAGCTCTTGAAGCAAACACTTATATTCTTAAAATGATAAGTAGCAATCAAAATCCGACATACTTTAAAGTAATTAAATACTAAAAAAACGCGATTTTAAATGATTACAACAGCAAATTAATGTTGACTTGTTGCAGCAGAAGCGATTAAATTACTGTCTCAAAGAAAAATGCTATTTTTGCCCAAAATAAATAGCAATGAAAGTTTCATACAACTGGCTTAAGCAGTATTTAAATATTAACCTTCCGCTAGAGGAGGTGTCGACCATATTAACCGATATAGGCTTAGAAGTTGCCGGCTACGAAGTGGTTCAATCGGTGAAAGGCGGATTGGAAGGTTTGGTGATTGGCGAAGTGATGGAGAAAGAAAAACATCCCGATGCAGATAAGCTGAGCTTAACCAAAGTGAATATTGGTGGAGAGAAATTGTTGGAGATTGTTTGTGGGGCGCCAAATGTAGCAGCCGGACAAAAAGTAATCGTAGCGACTATTGGTACTGTGCTGTATGACGATAAAGGCTCGTTTACTATTAAACAATCAAAAATTCGTGGTGCTCTTTCAGAAGGTATGTTGTGTGGTGCTGATGAGGTGGGTCTCGGACATAGCGAAGGAATTTTAGTTTTAGATTCTTCTGCAGCTGTTGGAACCCTGGCCAAAGATCATTTCAAAATAGAAAGCGATGCAGTAATTGAAGTTGAACCAACACCAAATCGTGCCGATGCTTTATCGCATTATGGTGTGGCTCGCGATTTATATGCCTATTTAAAAACTCGTGGTGAAGAGGTTAAATTAACTATGCCATCTGTAGCCGATTTTAAAGTAGAAGAGACTTCTTTGCCCATTTCTATAACTGTTGAAGATGGAGAAGCTTGTCCGCGATACACAGGAGTTTGCATAAGTGGAGTAGAGGTAAAAGAATCTCCCGATTGGTTGAAAAAAAAATTGAAATTAATTGGTTTGAATCCTATCAATAATGTGGTTGATGCAACGAATTATGTGTTGTTCGAGCTCGGACAACCTTTGCACACTTTCGATTATGAAGCTGTTGCTGGTAAAATAGTAGTGAAGAAAGATGCAGCTGGTAAAAAGTTCACTGCGTTAGATAAAGTAGAAAGAGAATTAGGCGAAGAAAACTTGATGATTTGGAATGCTAGCGAACCAATGTGCGTGGCAGGAGTGATGGGCGGATTGGCATCGGGTACAACAGAAAAAACAAAAAATATTTTCTTGGAATGTGCTTACTTCAACCCGGTAATGGTGCGAAAGTCAGCTAAAAAACTAGGATTAAAATCTGATTCATCTTACCGTTTCGAAAGAGGAGTCGACATAAATATGGTGCCTATTGCCTTGAAGAGAGCAGCACTTTTGATCAAGGAAGTGGCTGGAGGAAAAATTGCATCTAAGGTGGTAGATGTTTATCATTCTGTGCAAGAAAATTTCTCTGTTGATTTAAGATATACAAGATGCAATGCATTGATTGGTGAAGAAATTCCGAAAGAAAAAATAAAATCAATTCTAAACTCTTTAGAAATTCAAATTGCTTCTGAAGAGGCTGATGTTTTAAAATTGAAAGTGCCGACTTACCGCGTTGATGTATTGCGTGAGATTGATGTGATAGAAGAGATTTTAAGAATATATGGCTACAACACTGTTGCTATTCCAGAAAAGTTAAATGCTTATTTGGAAATCAATTCAGGAATACCGCAAGAAAAAATTCGTGCTACTATTTCTCAGCAAATGGCGGCTTTGGGTTTCAACGAAATTTTATGCAATTCATTAAGCAACAAAGAATACTATGCTGCTCACAATGAATTCGAAGAAGAAGGTTTTGTTTCTTTATTGAATCCACTGAGTAAAGAGTTGGCTGTAATGCGCAGAACAATGGTTTTTGGTGCATTAGAATCGGTACAAAGAAATGCTAACCGTCAGCGTGCAAACCTTAAGTTTTACGAATTTGGAAGAACATACCGCAAAACAGAAAAAGGATATTTCGAGCAACAAAATCTGACTTTGTTAATCACCGGAAATAAAGAAGAAGAAAGCTGGAACAGCAGTAAAGACAAAGTAAATTTTTTTTCTTTAAAAGCGTATGTTCAACAATTGGCAGAAAAAATTGGCGTACAAAAATTGAAATTGAAAGCCACCGAAAATTCACTGTATTCTGAAGTATTTGAAATTCGTGCAGGTAAAAAAGTATTGGGTGAAATCGGAATTTTAAATCAGAAAGTGACGAAGAAATTCGATGTAAAACAAGATGTTTTATTCGCCAATATTTTGTGGGATGCTTTCTGCGATTTAGCTCAAAACACTAAAATTCAATATTCTGAATTGCCTAAATTTCCTGCAGTTATAAGAGATTTGTCGTTATTACTCAATAAGGAAACTAAGTTTGTTGAATTGGAACAAATGGCTTTCGACATGGAAAAACTCTTGTTGAAAGAAGTGAATTTATTCGACGTGTACGAAGGTAAAAATTTACCTGAAGGCAAAAAATCTTATGCCCTTTCTTTCACCCTACAAGACAACGAAAAAACCCTAATCGACAAAGAAATTGATAAGGTGATGGAGAAGTTGATGATTGGATATAAAGAGAAATTGGGCGCTGAGGTGAGGTAGTTCCTGCAGTTTTTTTTGCCCGAATCTATACAAATAACTTGTGTATACAAGGTAGCCTTGAAAAGGAGTAGAGTTGGTAAGTTGCCCATTATTTATGCAAGAAGGTTATGTTTATGAATTCATCTCCCTCACAATACCATCTACATCAATATCCAAAATACACTTTAAATGTTTTTTCGGACAGTCATCAAATCCGATTTTACTGCATGGCCTACAACTCAATTCTTTTACTTCAAATATTTTGAAAGAGTTGGGTTGTTGCGGCATATAAGGATACATGCCAAAAGCAGGGATTGTATTTCCCCAAATGCTAATTATTTTTTTGTTGAAGGCCGATGCGATGTGCATCATACCAGTATCGGGAGTAATTACGCAACTCGCTTGTTGTATCACTGATGCCGATTGATATAAATTGTATTCGCCACAAGTGTTAATTGCATTTTCACCCACCACTTTAGTTATTTCGTTCGCTATTTCTTTTTCCTTTTTTCCGCCAATTAATAAAACTGGTAATATACTTTCTTTCGCAATTTTAATGAGTTGAGGTGTTGTTAGCGATTTCGTTTTATGAGCAGCGCCAATCACTAAGGCGTTGTATTGAGGTGGAAGATTTTTTGCAGCGATTTTTTCTTGTTCAGGAATGAAAAAGTCTAAACCTTCTTTGTCGTTGTTTATTGCTAAGCTTTTTACCGCCTCAAAATATCTATCTGCAATATGAATTTTAGGCAAACGATTCATCTTGAATTTCACCATCAAGAATTTCTCTACATTCAATTTAGGAAATGAAGTTGCTTTCACTCCCAAGGCCATTATCACTTTTTTAGAACGCAAATTTTTATGCAAATCAATGATGTGATGGTAACCTTCTTTCTTTAATTTTTCAACTACACTTTTCGTTGATTTTTCAATGGCAAAAACTTTATCAATATTAGGATTTGCTTGTACAATGGGTGCAAATGCAACTTTGGTTAGGAAATGAATTTGTGCATTAGGATATTTTTTTCTCAAACATCTTATAACAGGTGTTGTTAGCACAATGTCGCCGATGGAACTAAATCGAATGATTAAAAATTTCTTCATGATTTAAATATAGGGTTTTCTTCTTTGCAAAGAAGCAAAGCTTTACTTTTTCAGAGATGAAAAAGTAAACAAAAAATCTTTGACAAAAAGATGCTGCCTTCGCGCTCTCCAAAAAATTTCAGGCTCCTTAATCCGCCTTTATTTTTTGGTTCACCCTTTCACACCCTCGCCTTTTTGTCGGGCCAGCGCACAATAGTGACCCATAGTTTTTTGATTAGCAGTAATAACAGGAGCGCATCACTATTGTGCGTTGGCCTGAGGCAAAAGGCGGGGGTGTGTTAGCGGGAATTGAAATTTTAGCTGCCGACCCAAGGAGGAAGCGTTAAAAAATTTCAAGGGTGGATGGAAGCATCTTTTGGCTCTTGACTTTTTGCTTACTTTTTTGTTCAAGAAAAAAGTAAGTCTTTGCTTCTTTAGAAAAGAAGAATCTTATTTTAGCTACATGAATTTTATAGATACCCACGCACATATTTACCAAGAAGAATTTTTGGCCGATATTGAAGATATAATGAAACGCGCTAAGGAGAATGGAATTTCAAAAATTTATTTGCCCAATGTAGATGTTGCTTCCATCAAAAAATTAAAAGATTTGGTTGCTAAAAACAGCGATTTATTTGTTCCCATGATGGGCTTTCATCCTTGTTATGTGAAGAAAGATTATAAAGAGCAATTGACTGTTATTGAAAAGGAATTGCGTGAAGGAAAATACGCTGCAGTGGGCGAGATTGGCATAGATTTACATTGGGATAAAACATTTTTTGTTCAACAGCAAGATGCATTTCGTGAACAAATTCGTTGGGCCATTGAATTGAAATTACCCATCATTATTCATGCTCGAGAATCGCTGCCAGAAATTTTTCAAATTTTAGATGAAGAGCATCGCGAAGGCTTGAAAGGAATTTTTCATTGCTTTGGTGGAACTATCGAAGATGCGCAAAAAATTATTTCTTACGGCTTCAAATTGGGCATTGGTGGAGCGGTGACTTACAAAAATTCAAAACTTCCAGAAGTATTGAAAAATGTAGAGTTACGGCACATCGTTCTCGAAACAGATGCGCCTTATTTGCCTCCTATTCCGCACCGAGGGCAACGAAATGAATCTTCTTACGTTAAGCTAGTAGCATTGAAGTTGTGCGATATTTATGGCCTATCTTTAGAGGAAGTAGCAAATACAACAACTGCCAATGCAAATAAGCTCTTCAACATTGAACATTGAATCCGCCGAAAGTCGGATAAACTTTAAACATTGAACTTAATTTTATGAGCAAATCTATTTTAATCATATATACTGGCGGCACTGTTGGAATGATTGATTCTGGAAATGGAACTTTGTTGCCTTTCGACATCAAAAATTTACTGACTTCCATTCCCGAGTTATCTAAATTTCAATTTCCAATAGAATCTATTTCTGTTTTCGAAAAGCCCTTGGATTCATCTAATATTGGTCCCGATGAATGGAAAGTAATTGGTAAAGCTGTTGCCGATAATTACCAAAAATATTCAGGCTTTGTGGTGTTGCACGGTTCTGATACTATGGCATACTCTGCATCTGCACTAAGCTTTATGTTTGATGGTTTAACCAAGCCTGTAATTTTTACTGGATCGCAATTGCCTATTGGAATATTGAGAAGCGATGCCAAAGAAAATATATTAACAGCGATAGAATTGGCTTCCATGCAAAATGAAAAGAGAGCAGCAATTTTCCCTGAGGTATGTGTGTATTTTGAAAACTCTTTGTTTCGCGCCAACAGAACGATAAAAGCCAACGCCGAAAATTTCGATGCATTTATGTCGCCTAATTTTGCTGCCCTTGCCGAAGTAGGTGTTCATTTTAAATTGAATGAAGCTT
The DNA here is from genome assembly GCA_945903925.1 of Chryseobacterium gleum. Lineage (GTDB taxonomy): Bacteria > Bacteroidota > Bacteroidia > Flavobacteriales_C > JAHEZL01. Next base: position 5,281 of record CAMDPJ010000058.1, on the reverse strand, counting down.
TGGTGCACAAAAGTGAAGCAGCGTTTTCTTTTCGGCATAAATTGAGTCCCGATGTAGCTTTGCTGAAGGTATTTCCTGGTTTTTCGGCCAAGGTTTTCCAAAGTGTTTTCGATAATCAATATTTGCGCGGATTGGTTTTAGAAACTTACGGCACAGGAAATATTCCGCAGGACAAGCATTTGCTTGCCGGTTTGCAGCGATTGGCCGAAAGAGGTGTTCATGTGTTGGTGGTTACACAATGTATCAAAGGAAGCGTCGAATTGGGCAGATATACTACAAGTGAAGATTTAAAACAAATGAAAGTACATTCGGGACACGATATGACATCGGTAGCAGCGGTGACTAAGATGATGCATGTGTTGGGAAATTATAGCTCTAAAGAAGACATCGATAATCTGTTGAAACAATCTCTTCGCGGAGAGATGACGATAAACTAGTTTGTGCATCTGTAGGGGCGAAATGCTTTCGCCCGTGTATAGAAAATTCAAATATTAAGCGGGCGAAAGCATTTCGTACCTGCTAATGAACTGCACGGAAAGAGATTTCCCACATTAAATTCGTATTTTCGCCATCCTTAAAAATTGGAGAGTTGTCCGAGCGGTTTAAGGAGCACGCCTGGAAAGCGTGTATACCCGAAAGGGTATCAAGAGTTCGAATCTCTTACTCTCCGCAGAAATTAGAGTGAGTATGAAATGCGAAAGCAATGAGTATTCACTCTTTTTTTTGGTATTGATAGTTTAGTAATCATGATCTGTTCATTCAAAGTTTCTTTTCTTTGTATGAAAACGTTGAGTGATACAACAAAGGTTTCTTATGCACCAAAACGTTTGCCTTTTTTTGAAAATTATCAATTGAATAAAAGAAAAATTGGTGGAATTTATTAGCTAACTTCAGCTTCATGAATCATATTGTACATATTACTTGTTCTGATGCCAAAGGATTAGTGGCTAATATCACAGGTGCGCTTCTTAAGTATGGTGTTAACATTGAGGAAATGAGAGAGTATGTGGATAAAGAATTAGATAATTTCTTTATGCGCCTAGAACTTAGTGGGGAATTAAGTCATGATAGCATCAAGCTGGAATTATTTTCTTTTTTACCTGTAAATGCCAAAGTGAAAATAAGTTTGAAACAGCCCAAAGACATTGTTATTTTAGCCACCAAAGAATATCATTGTTTAAGCGAATTGTTGCTTAAACATCATTTTGGGGAATTGAATGCAAGAATTAAATGTGTGATTGCCAATCATGAAAATCTAAGAGATTTAACCAGCAAATTTGGCATTCCTTTTTTCTATGTAAGTCATCAAAATAAAAGCAAGGAATTTTTTGAAAATGAAATAATGGAGATTGTAAATAAGTACTCTCCAGATTATTTAGTGTTGGCTAAGTTTATGCGTATTTTAACTCCTGAATTCGTTTCGACGTATGCTGATAAAATTGTAAATATTCATCACTCATTTTTACCTGCTTTTGTGGGTGCAAATCCTTATCGACAAGCTTTTGAGAGAGGAGTGAAAATGATAGGTGCTACCGCTCATTTTGTAAATAATAATTTAGATGAGGGTCCGATTATCACCCAAAAAATTGTACCTATAGATCATAGTTTTACTGTTGAAGCAATGGTTTCTGCCGGACACGATGTGGAAAGACAAACGCTCATTGATGCACTAAAATTGGTGGTGGACGATCGTGTTTTTGTGGAAGGGAATAAAACAATAGTGTTCTCTTAGATTCCCATGGCGCTCGTCTCCAGACGGGGGTCGTATTTACTCCAGCAATTGTATTGCTTTTTTATCAGCTGTTAGTCGACAATGAAATTGTCGGAGTAGGCAAGTCCCCCGTCTGGAGACGGGCGCCAGGGATAAGTTCTCTTAATTATTTTGCAATAATTACAACTTCAACGCGTCTATTTGCTTCTGCTTCCGCCTCGTTATTGGGTGCAGGATAAATCATAAATCGATTACCAAATCCTTTGTTGTCTAATCTGCTGCTGCGGATCCCTTTGTTCATTAAAAACATTTGCACGCGATGTGCGCGCGCTTCTGATAGGTTTTGGTAGTAATCGCTGTTGGGTGCTCCCGGACCGTTTACGTGGCCGTTAATACTTATGCGCACCGTAGTATTTTTCTTGAGGAACAGGGCCAATTCATCTAATTCTTTTGTTGCGCTATAATCTAAAAAAACATCTTGCTCGGCCACAAAACGAACATGTTTAAGAATGTACACTTGTCCGGTATCTAAATTCGCAATGCCATCTGTAAGTACAAAATCTTTTTTCTTTTTCACTTTTGATGAAGTAGTATTTACAACAACATTGTTTTTAAAAACCAATTTTACTTTGGTTGGAGTAGCGCTTTCAATATGCAGTAAATACTGAGTGTTTGTGTTGGTGAAAATTTCTGGCTTATCGTGTTTGTGAAAAGAACGCAAGCAATTGTCGCAAAAACATCTTCCTGTTTTCATTGCTAAATCCATCATTGCTGGAGTGATTTCTATCACGCTTTCGTTGGTGAGAAGAGGAAGAATTTTTCCAGCAGAAATTTCGCTGCAAGAAGTACTTTTTTCATAAAGCTGATAAACGGCATCTTTGTTTTGAATAATGATGCTTACTCTATCAGAAGTAGAAGTGAACACATACCAACCGCTACTTAAAACAGAATCATTTACACCTATTGATTTTGGAGAGGAGCAGTCGTTTTGCGCATTCAAAACGAAGGGGAGAAGAAATAGGATGTAGAGTAGGTTTTTCATTTTGTTTTGTTTTGATGCGTAGGGCGATAGTTCCTTCGGGGTACCTCAGGATGACAACCACAGTAATGATGAGCTTTGTATGTCATCCTGAGGTACCCCGAAGGAACTACTGTCCTATATGTAAATTTCCATTCTAATAATTCAAATTCGGCGACAACCATTTTTCAATATAAGCAATCGACTGTTTTTTACGATTTGCATAATTTTCCACTTGGTCTCTTTCGATTCTACCGATACCGAAATATTTACTTAATGGATGAGCAAAATACCAACCGCTTACCGATGAAGCAGGGTACATTGCCAGTGAATCTGTTAAAGTGATTCCAGTATTTTTTTCGGCATCAAGTAGTTTAAAGAGCGTCCATTTTTCGGTGTGGTCGGGACAAGCTGGATAACCTGGTGCCGGCCGAATTCCTACGTATCCCTCTTTTATTAAATCGTCGTTTGTTAGTTGTTCGGTAGAAGAGTAACCCCAAATTTCTTTGCGCACTTTTTCGTGCATGAATTCGGTAAATGCTTCTGCTAATCTATCGGCCAATGCTTTCAATAAAATTGAACTGTAATCGTCGTGGTCTTTTTCAAATCGTTCGATATGCTCTTCAATTCCTAGTCCGGTAGTAATTGCGAATCCGCCCATGTAATCGGCCAATCTAGTTTCCTTAGGCGCAACGAAATCGGCTAACGACATGTTGTGCTCACCTGCTGCTTTTTTGTTTTGCTGACGAATCATGTGGTGTTCCGCTATCACTTCTGTTCTTGTTTCATCGCTATAAATTTCAATATCATCGCCCACTGCATTGGCAGGCCATATTCCTATTACAGCTTTGTTCGTCAACCATTTTTCTTTTACCAATTGTTGTAACATTTTTTGTGCGTCGCTAAATAATTCTTTGGCCTGAGCACCTACTACTTCGTCTTCTAAAATTCGTGGAAATTTACCATGCAATTCCCAAGTTTGGAAGAAGGGTGTCCAATCGATATAATCGACAATTTGTGATAACGTTACATTTTCAATCACTTTTACACCCACAAATTTTGGTTTGTGGATGTCTTCCGCCTTCCATTCAATAGGAAATTTATTGGCTTGTGCCTCTTCTAAAGAGATGGTATCTTTTTGTGATTTTTTCTTCGCATAATTTTCACGCATGCGAATATATTCCTGCTGAACATCTTCTACATATTTTTGTTTGCCATCGCCTAACAGTGAATTGGCAACGGTTACCGCGCGTGATGCATCGAGCACATGTACCGCTTGTCCGCTGGTATAATACTGTTCTATTTTTACAGCAGTATGTAATTTAGAAGTAGTTGCTCCACCAATCAACAAAGGAATAGTGAATCCTTCGCGTTGCATTTCTTTAGCCACATAAACCATTTCATCCAACGATGGAGTGATCAATCCGCTTAAGCCAATAATATCTACATCGTGTTTTTTTGCTTCTGCTAAAATTTTATCGCAAGAAACCATTACGCCGATATCGATGATTTCGTAGTTGTTGCAAGCGAGTACAACGCCCACAATATTTTTTCCAATATCGTGCACATCACCTTTCACGGTAGCCATTAATATTTTTCCTTGTTTCTTGGCTGCTTCAGTTTTATCTGCTTCTAAAAAAGGAAGCAAATACGCCACTGCTTTTTTCATTACACGCGCACTTTTTACTACTTGAGGCAAGAACATTTTACCGCTACCGAATAAATCTCCAACAACGTTCATTCCGTCCATTAACGGACCTTCAATAATGTGCAACGGACGCTTATAAGATTGTCTTGCTTCCTCCACATCAATCTCCACGAAATCGGCAATACCGCGCACTAAAGCATGTTCCAAACGTTTTTCAACGCTTTCACTTCTCCAGGCATCATCGGCTTTTTTTTCTTTGGCTCCACCTTTTACTCCTTCGGCAAACTCCATCAAACGCTCGGTAGCGTCGTCTCTTCTGTCGAGTAAAACATCTTCAACACGTTCCAATAAATCTTTATTGATATCGCTATACACTTCAATCATGGTAGGATTAACGATACCCATATCCATGCCTTCATGAATGGCGTGATATAAGAAAGCTGAGTGCATGGCTTCACGCACCGGATTGTTGCCACGGAAGGAGAACGACACGTTACTCACCCCGCCGCTAACGTGCGCTGCAGGTAGGTTTTCACGCACCCAACGTGTAGCTTTAAAGAAATCGATGGCATTTTTTCTATGCTCCTCCATCCCTGTAGCAACAGGGAAAATATTTAAATCGAAGATGATATCTTGTGGTGCGAAATTTACTTTCGGACCGGTTAATAAATCATATGAACGTTGCGTAATTTCTACTCTTCGTTCGTAGTTGTCGGCTTGTCCCACTTCATCAAAAGCCATCACAATAACAGCCGCACCATATTTTTTTACTTGTTTGGCTTCCCAGATAAAACGCTCTTCTCCAACTTTTAAAGAGATAGAATTCACGATACATTTTCCTTGCACACATTTTAAACCTTCTTCAATGATTTCCCATTTAGAGGAGTCGATCATGATAGGCACT
>CAMDPJ010000057.1 GCA_945903925.1 Chryseobacterium gleum | reverse complement strand
TGGACTTGCTGTGATTGTTGCTGCAACACAAACTTTTGTATCAGAAGTACTTACCGTTGGTTTTGTGCAACATTCCGAATCTTGTATGTTTTCATTTTGAGATGAACCTACTGTTTGTCCCGAGGCGGTTGCAACAACTGGCACCCCTTTAGAATCAACACTTCCCGACAACCTTTGCCCGGTTAAATTTGAACTTTTAAATGCGGCACCACCTTCTACAGCATCAGCGCAACCATCAGCATCAGAGTCTAAGTCGAAAGAGTTAGCAATTCCATCATTGTCGATATCACAATCGTTGGTAAAGTCGGCACCAAATGCAAAATTTACACGAAATTCTGATACGAGGTAATCAAAGGAAAATTGACTAAATACCCCTTTTAATTTTACGATGGTATGTCCTTCTGATCCTGTTATTTGAGTAGAAGAATTTTGTACCACATTTTGACTCCACAATATTTCAACTGGATTACTAAAAGTAATACCAACCGGAAAGCCTCCTGCCCCAATTGATCCAAAAGCTAAAATAGGGTCGGTAACAGGCTGAGAAAAAGTAATTGTATTTGATGACACTTGCGTATTCATAACATTTGTGCCTCCAGTAAAATTATATTGAGCAGGAAAACTACCTATTCCCTGAAAAACCGTTTCAGTTTGAACGGGTTTGTCGGACGTATAAGTATAGTTTACAAAGCCATTTATTGTTCCTGTTGCTGTGTTTGTTCCTGATACTGTAGGAGGTGTTGACCATTGAAAATTACCTGCAGGACATTCTGTAACGTCTAAAATACCATCATTGTCGTCATCCAAATCAACAGTATTACAAACTCCATCAGCATCATTATCAGGACATGGTGGGCATGCTGCGTCTGAAACAGCTACTAATTGCGAAGTACCTATTGTTTGGCCAGAGACAGTAGCACTAACAGGCACACCATTAGCATCCACACTGCCACTTAATCGATCATTTGTTAAATTAGATACCGTAAATGCTGCTCCACCTTCAATAGCATCAGCACAACCATCACCATCGCTGTCTAAGTCTAATGTATTATCTATTCCATCCGCATCCGTATCGCATGATGTTTGGGTACTTAAATCGGCACCAAACATAAAGTTGGCATAACCTTCTGCAACGAGATAATCAAATGAAACACTTGAATGTATTCCATTAAATCTAACGATTGCATAGCCCTCTGTTCCTGTAATCATAGTGCTTGAATTTACTACAACACTACTACTCCATAATACTTCAACTGATTTATTAAAAACAATAGGAACAGATAGACCACCACTACCAATTGAAGAAAAAACCAATACAGGATTGAGTACTGGTTGACTAAAGGTTAAAGTGTTCGTATTAGCAGCTAAATTTTGAATACTAGTTGTATTGGGAATGCCATAAGAAGCAGGGAATATTCCGTGATTATAAATATTAGATGTAGTTTGAACAGATGTAGTAGAAGTATAGTTATAATTGATGCTGAAAATGTTTCCTGATGCCGTATTTCCAGACACGTTTGGAGTGGATGACCAGCCAAAATTACTGACACCACATTCTTGTGTATCCAATATTCCATCGTTGTCATCGTCTAAGTCGATATGATTAAAAACACCATCACCATCTGAATCTATCGGTGCTACAATACTCATTAACACACTACTTGTAAAGCCATCACCACAAGCGCCAGAGGTAGCTTTTCTTCTGTAATAAGTATTTGCAGTTAAAGCTCCTGGTGAATAAGTAGTAGAATTGGCTCCTGAAATATCTGTCCAAGCACTATTATTGGTAGAAACTTGCCATTGATAAATGTAACTGGCGCCATTTCCGCCACTAGCAGCGCTAATATTGGTTAATGAGTTTGGTGTGGCGCCAGAAACAATTGATTGTGCAGAGCCAATAATTCCAGGATTTACTGTAGCACATGAATTACAAGCACCATTGTCGGTCCACACGCCCGAAGGATCGCTACCAGGCTGGTTTCCTTGAGTCCACCATTTAGAGGTATAATTACGGCCATTATGACTTACAGAAGTAGGACTTGCATATACGGAGCTCGAATTCCAAGGCGTATTGCAAGCTTGAGCTGATAAGACATTGCTAAGAGCTGAAAAAAATAAAAACAAAACAAAACAGCTAAGACGTATGTTTCTAAAAAAACCACTTAAAAGTAGATGAAAAATCGCAACCGCCCTTTTACAGGGATTTTCACTCATATTCATTTCACACAAGTTATTTAATTAGCTGCAACTTACTGCTTTTTGCTCAAAAAATAAAATCTATTCTTCGATATATCAGCAAAAAAAGAAAGCTGTTAAGGCTATAACACCTACTAACTGTTAAATGTTACAAGCTGCAGCAAAAACCGATTAAGTTATTTTTACTTAGTCCGAATAATGTTTTGAAGGTAGCAAGTCCTCCCACAATTGTATTGTGAATGTAACACAAAAATTGAAATGCAGTTGCTGCATTAAGCCAGTTGAACGGCATTTTATCTTCTTGCCCAATTTTCTTATTTAACTAGTTTTGTGCAAATTTGAGCCATGGCAAGAATTTTAACCGGAATACAAAGCACAGGAGTTCCTCATTTTGGGAATTTATTGGGTGCTATTATTCCTTTGGTGGAATCGTCGAAAGACCCTACTAATGAGACTTTCGGATTCATTGCAGATTTGCATTCTCTCACCACCATTAAAGAAGCAGATGTTAGAAGAGAAAATACTTACGCCGTAGCGGCTAGCTATTTGGCGTGTGGTTTCGATATCGATAAAAATGTTTTTTACCGTCAGAGCGATGTGTCTGAGGTGTGCGAATTGGCATGGTATCTCAACTGTTTTATGTCGTTTAACCGCTTGCAATTGGCGCACTCTTTTAAAGATAAATCGGAAAATATAAGTGAGGTAAATGCGGGCTTGTTTGTTTATCCTATGCTGATGGCAGCTGATATTTTATTGTTCGATGCGCAAGTGGTTCCTATAGGAAAAGACCAAAAACAACATTTGGAATTCACCAGAGATATCGCCGATAAATTGAATTTTCATTATGGAGATTTATTGGTTGTGCCTGAAGAGCGCTTGAACGAAAAAACAATGTACGTGCCTGGTACCGATGGAAGAAAGATGAGCAAGTCGTATGGCAATGCCATCAATATCTTTTTGCCAGAAAAGCAATTGAGAAAAGTGGTGATGTCGGTGGTTACTGACAGCAAAGAGTTGGAAGAAGCTAAAGATCCTGATACTTGCAATGTGGTTAAATTGTACGAGCTAGTTGCTTCTTTTGATAAGGTAGAGGTGATGAAGCAAAATTACCGAAATGGGGGCTATGGTTATGGCCACGCGAAACAAGAATTGTTTGAAGAGTTGATGCGTCGCTTTGCTAAAGAACGCGAAATCTTCAATCACTATATGGAGAATAAAAATGAACTAGATAAACAGTTGCAAGTTGGTGCCGAGAAAGCAAAAGCAGTTGCATCTGTTACTTTAAAAAGAGTTAGAAAGGCATTGGGATATTGAAACCGTTCAATGTTCAAAGTTCAATGTTTAAAGTTAGCTAACATTGAACCTTAAACATTGAACATTGAACTAAAAATATATGTTAAGAACAAAAACTTGCGGAGAATTAAGAATTGAAAACGTCGGACAAACCGTTACTTTAAGCGGTTGGGTGCAACGTACGCGTGATAAAGGAGCGATGGTGTGGATTGATTTGCGCGATCGTTACGGCATTACCCAATTGATTTTAGAGGAAGGCGTAAGCAATGCCGCTCATTTGGTTTTGGCGAAAAGTGTGGGTCGTGAATATGTGATTCAAGCTGAAGGATTGGTGATTGAAAGAAGTGCGAAAAACAGCAATATTCCAACGGGAGAAATTGAATTGAAAATCACTTCTTTGAAAGTAATGAACAAGTCTAAAACTCCTCCTTTTACTATTGAAGATGATACCGATGGCGGCGATGAACTGCGCATGAAATATCGTTATTTAGATATTAGAAGAAATCCGATGAGAAGTGCTTTAGAATTGCGTCACCGCTTATCAATTGAGATTAGAAAGTACATGGATGCTTTAAATTTCTTGGAAATTGAAACACCTTATCTAATTAAATCTACGCCGGAAGGAGCGCGCGATTTCGTGGTGCCTTCGCGCATGAATCCGGGTGAGTTTTATGCTTTGCCACAATCGCCACAAACCTTTAAACAGTTGTTAATGGTGGGCGGTATAGACAGATACTACCAAATTGTAAAATGCTTTAGAGATGAAGATTTACGCGCCGACCGTCAGCCTGAGTTCACCCAAATCGACTGCGAGATGGCCTTTGTAGAAAGAAAAGATATTTTGGATACTTTCGAAGGTTTAATCAAACACTTATTCAAAAAAGTATTGAATGTTGATTTACCCGAGTTTCCGCACATGACTTATGCCGATGCGATGCAATATTATGGTTGCGATAAGCCCGATTTGCGTTTCGATATGAAATTTGTAGAGTTGAATGCTATCGTAAAAGACAAAGGTTTTCCTGTTTTTGATGCTGCCGAATTGGTAGTGGGAATTAACGCCGAACAAGCTGCTTCTTATACCAGAAAACAATTGGATGCCTTAACTGATTTCGTAAAAAAACCTCAGTTAGGTGCTACGGGCTTGGTATATTTAAGATACAATGAAGATGGTACTTTGAAATCATCGGTAGATAAATTTTACTCTCCCGAAGAATTGCAAAAATGGGCTGCTGCATTCAATGCGAAACCAGGCGATTTAATTTTAGTGTTGGCTGGAGCGACCCATAAAACAAGAAAAGTATTGAGTGAATTGCGATTGCATTTGGCAGATGAATTAGGGTTGAGAGATCCTAAAGTATTTAAGCCAATGTGGGTCATCGACTTCCCTTTATTAGAATACAACGAAGACGAAAAACGATTTTTCGCGATGCACCATCCATTTACGTCGCCACATGCCGATGACGTTCATTTGATGACTGCCGACCCTGGTAAAGCGAGAGCCAATGCCTACGATATGGTGATTAACGGTGTTGAGTTGGGCGGAGGTTCAGTGCGCATTCACAACAGAGAATTGCAAAAACAAATGTTTACAATTCTTGGTTTCAGCGATGAAGAGGCGCAAAATCAGTTTGGTTTCTTAATGAACGCTTTTGAATACGGAGCACCGCCTCATGCTGGCTTGGCTTTTGGTTTTGATAGAATGTGTGCCATCTTCTCAGGAAAAGATTCTATTCGTGATTTCATCGCCTTCCCTAAGAACAATTCGGGAAGGGATGTGATGATAGATTCACCCTCTGCGATAGATGACAAACAGTTAATAGAGCTAAGTTTACTGGTAAAAAAATAATGGATACATACGGATTAATGCTCATATTTAATTTTTTACTGAAACCTTTAAATCTTTTACTGCGTTATAGATCTTACGATGTGCTTTAATTTAGTTAATCGGAAATGAAAAAGTATATAATAATCATAGTGTTTTTAGGTGCCTTTGTTGCCGGTACTGCTGCGCAGGGCGTTAAGGATACTTTGAATTATACCGATGCCAATAGTATGAAGCAAGGGCATTGGGTTTTCTACAACCGAGAATTGAAATTGCCCGATTTTAAAGACAATCAAAAAGTAGAAGAAGGCCACTATTTTAACGATCAGAAAAACGGAAAATGGATTCACTATTTTCCCAACGATAAACCCAAAGATGTAATTACGTATGTTGCCAACCGGCCGAACGGTTACGCCGTATTCTATTATGCTAGCGGCAACAAAAGAGAAGAGGGTACTTGGAGAAACAACCGTTGGGTGGGCGACTATAAATACTACCATGAAAATGGTGAAATGGCTAGTGATTGGGAGTATAATTCACAAGGAACAAGAACTGGCGTGCAGAAATATTACCACGAGAATGGTAGATTGATGATTGAGGGAGAATGGATTGATGGCAAAGAAAATGGCGTTATCAAAGAATATTATGATAATAGTGAGCTAAAATCAGAAAAGAATTACAGCAATGGTTCTTTCGATGTGGCCAGCACAAAAACGTATGTGAGAAAAACCGCACCAACGGCTAACGACAAACCTCAAGAAGGCAAGGCGACTGCTAGTTCAGAAAAAGTAGTCATTACAGAAGACAAGGCCGCTTTCAAAACAGGAGTTTTCGATGGTAACGGTATGTATCAATTAAAAGATAGAAACGGTAGAGTTATTCGCGAAGGTTTATTTGATAATGGATTCTTGAAAAATGGTAAAGTATTTCAGTATTCTGCCGATGGCCGATTGTTTAAAACCACCATTTACAATGGCGGCAAGGTGACCAATGTTATTGATCATCAGTAAAGTAGTAGATCTCCTTTCTCTAATCTCAATTAATTAGTATTTTCACCTTTAAATTTTATTTATAGAATCATGCAAGGCGCAATTTCCATTTACAACACACTTTCTAAGAAAAAAGAAAAATTTGAAGCATTAACTCCGCCATTTGTAGGGATGTATGTTTGCGGACCAACGGTTTACAATGATGTGCATATAGGCAATTGCCGCACCTTCATTTCTTTTGATGTTATCTATCGTTATTTGTTGCACCAAGGATATAAAGTGCGCTATGTGCGTAACATTACCGATGTGGGGCATTTAGAAAACGATGCCGACAGCGGGGAAGATAAAATTGCTAAAAAGGCAAAGTTAGAGAATTTGGAGCCAATGGAAATTGTGCAAAAGTACACCAATGGATTTCACGATATGATGAAGGCTTTTAACGTATTGCCCCCAAGTATTGAGCCTACAGCTACTGCGCATTTGGTGGAGCAAATAGAAACCACACAGCAAATCATAGATAAAGGGTTTGCTTATGTATCTCACGGTTCGGTGTATTTCGATGTAGAGAAATTTGCAAAAACAAACAATTACGGAGAATTATCGGGAAGAAAGATAGATGAGTTGATTTCTGCAACGAGAGAAAATTTAGACGGACAAAGCGATAAAAAATCGCCTTTGGATTTTGCGCTTTGGAAACAAGCTTCGCCAGAACATATCATGCAATGGAACTCGCCATGGAGCAAAGGTTTTCCAGGTTGGCATTTAGAATGTTCGGTAATGAGCACCAAATATTTGGGAGAGCAATTCGATATTCACGGTGGTGGAATGGATTTAAAATTTCCGCACCACGAATGTGAAGTAGCGCAGAACAAAGCAGCCAATGGTAAAGACCCAGTGAAATATTGGATGCATGCCAATATGCTTACGTTGAATGGCGAAAAGATGTCGAAGAGTACTGGCAAATTTTTCTTGCCAGCACAATTGTTTAGCGGTGAAACAGAGTTTGTAGAAAAAGCATTTTCGCCTATGACAGTGCGTTTTTTCATGATGCAATGTCACTACAGAAGCACTCTCGATTTTTCGAACGATGCCATGGTGGGCGCAGAAAAAGGATTTAAAAGAGTGCTTGCGGCGGTTGAGTTATTGAAAGAAATAAAAGCTTCTTCTGCATCAGCATTTGATGTGAAAGATTTAACGAATCGGGCTTATGCAGCCATGAACGACGATTTCAATACGCCAATGGTAGTAGCAGTTTTGTTTGATGCGGTAAAAGAAATTAATTTATTGAAAGTAGGTGCAAAAACAGCTACTGCAGAAGATATCGAAGCATTGAAAAAATTATTCAATGATTTCTTGGTGGAGATTATGGGTATTCAATCGGAAGAAAATGCAAGTAGTAATGATATTTCATCTTCGTTGATGCAGGTGATTTTAGATTTAAGAAAAGACGCCAAAGAAAATAAGAATTACGCGATCAGTGATAAAATTCGCGATGAATTAAAGGCCTTAAAAATTACTATTAAAGACACTAAAGAAGGAGCCGAGTGGAGTTATGAAGGATAATTTTTTTACAGAATTACAAAAGGAGATGGATGCTCTTTTATTCAAATCTGAAATAGAAAAAAGAAAAGAGGGAGGCAACGATTTCTTTAAGCAAATGATGCTGATGAAAGTTTTTAAAATTGCTGCAATCATTGTTTTTACTTTTTACTCTTGCGGTCCCGAGACCAAAGATGTTCCAGCGGCAGAAGAGCCAATTCGACCAACCATTAACATTCCCGATTTCAATGCCGACAGCGCATTTTATTTTGTTAAAAAACAAGTTGATTTTGGTCCGCGCGTACCCAACTCAACAGCACACTATAATTGCGCAAAATTTTTGGTAAAGCAATTTGAAAGCTACGGCTTAACAGTAAATCAGCAAAAAGGAATGGTGATAGGCTACGATGGAAAATCATTGAATTTCAATAATATTTCTGCGCAATATCAACCCGAAAATCCGAGAAGAGTGATGATTTCTGCGCATTGGGATTCTCGTCCTTGGGCCGATCACGATGATCAAGATACATCTAAACCTATTGATGCAGCGAACGATGGCGCAAGTGGTATTGGAGTCATGTTGGAGTTGGCTAGAATAATTTCTAAGCAGAAATTAAATATCGGAGTTGATTTTGTTTGTTTCGACATGGAAGATTACGGTAAGCCTTGGGCAGAAAATTCGTATTGTTTGGGCGCCCAATATTGGAGTAAAAACTTCCCTTTAAAAATTAAGCCTAGTTACGGAGTGAATTTAGATATGGTGGGCGACCCTTCGGCTTTATTTACCTATGAAGGAGTCTCCATCGAGAACGGTAAATTGGTGATAGATAAAATTTGGAAAGCTGCGCACACTTTGGGTTATGGTTCTTATTTTTCTTTCAATCAAACATCGCCCATTATTGATGATCACGTGTATGTAAATCAATATGCTAAATTTCCGTGTATTGACATCATAGATAGAAGTAGTCAGTTTTTCTCTGCCACATGGCATACGCACGATGACAATATCAAAAATATATCTCCTAAAACATTAAAAGCAGTGGGGCAATCATTACTTTTTGTGTTGATGTACGAGTAATTCATTTTTTTAAAAATAACCCATGTCTTCAGAAAAAAAACTTTTCCTCATAGATGCTTTCGCCATCATTTTTCGTTCGTATTTCGCTTTTGGTAGCAATCAACGTTACAATTCAAAAGGTTTAAATACCTCAGTAATGCTGGGTTTTACCAATACATTACTCGAAATATTAAATAAAGAAAAACCTTCACACATAGCCATTTGTTTCGATCCGCAAGGCAAAACTTTTCGTGAAGACATCTTCCCTGCTTACAAAGCGCATCGCGATGAAACGCCCGAAGATATTAAGAAAGCTATTCCTTACATTTTTAAATTGGCTGAGGCGTTCAACATTAAATCTGTTGTGGTGCCTAACTTTGAGGCCGATGATGTAATTGGTACTTTGGCAAAACGTGCCGAAAGAGAAGGGTTCACCACTTACATGATGACTCCCGACAAAGATTTTGCGCAGTTGGTTACCGATAATATTTTGCTGTATCGGCCGGCCAAAAGTGGCAACGCTGCCGAGGTTTGGGGCATCAAAGAGGTATGTGCGAAATTTGAAGTGCAGCGCGTAGAACAAGTGATTGATATTTTAGGTTTGTGGGGAGATAGTGCCGATAATATTCCTGGTATTCCTGGTATTGGAGAAAAGACTTCAAAATTGTTAATCGCGAAGTACGATAGCGTTGAAGGTTTAATTGCCAATGCGCAAGAACTTAAAGGGAAACAAAAAGAAAATGTAATCGCCTTTGCAGAACAAGGTTTACTTTCTAAAAAATTAGCAACAATTGAATTGAATGTTCCTGTAGATTTTTCAACCGATGATTTAAAATTTCAAGAACACGATAAAGAAAAAATTAGCGAACTTTTTAATGAGTTGGAGTTTAGAACTTTAGCTCAAAGAATATTAGGAACGACAGGAAGTGTGGAGAGTGGGAGCGAGAAGACAGTGGAGAGGTTGAAGCCTGCTGCTCAAGGACAATTTGATATGTTTGCTGCTGCAGAAGAGGCGCCGATTGTAGAGGAAGAGCAAGTTCACTACAAAACTATTACTGATGTTGAACATAATTATATTTTGATCGACAACGATGAAGAAACAGAAAAATTAATTTCACTTTTAGCAGCACAAAAAGAGTTTTGTTTTGATAGCGAAACAACAAGCATCGATTCGCATATTGCCGACGCTGTTGGTTTGTCTTTTTCATTCGAAGCACACAAAGCATGGTATGTAAATATTCCTGATGGTGAAGCAGGTAAGCAGCGTTTGATGAAGTTTAAAGGCTTGTTTGAGAATGAAGGGATTTCTAAAATCGGACAAAACATAAAATACGATATGAATGTTTTGTTACAGTATGGAATTGCTGTAAAAGGAAAATTGTTCGACACCATGTTGGCGCATTATTTAATTGAGCCCGATATGCGTCACAACATGGATTATTTATCGGAAACTTATTTAGGATATAAGCCAGTTTCTATTGAAACATTGATTGGGAAAAAGGGAAAGAATCAAAGCAGCATGCGCGATGTGGAACTCGAAAAAATTAAAGAGTATGCCGCCGAAGATGCCGATGTTACCTATCAGTTGAAAGTTATTCTAGAAAAAATATTGCTAGAAAAAGGCGACATAAAATTGTTCGAAGAAATAGAAATGCCATTGGTGCAAGTGCTGTCGAAAATGGAGATGGAAGGTATTAAAATTGACACCAATGCACTCGTAGAATTTTCTAAAGAATTGTTTGAACAATTACTTCAGTTAGAGAAAGAAATTTATGTTGAAGCAGGCGTAGAATTCAACATTAATTCACCCAAACAAATGGGTGATGTTTTGTTTGAAACGATGAAGTTGGATGATAAGGCGAAGAAGACGAAAACGGGCCAGTACGCCACTTCCGAAGAGGTGCTGCAGAAATTATTATACAAACATCCCATCATTCAAAAGATTTTAGATTACCGCGGATTGCAAAAATTAAAATCGACTTACGTTGATGCTTTACCCGAAATGGTAAATGTACAAACAGGAAAAATTCATACTAGTTTTTCGCAGGCTGTTGCGGCTACAGGAAGATTAAGTTCGGTGAATCCTAACTTGCAAAATATTCCCATTAAAACTGCTAAAGGAAGAGAAGTAAGAAAGGCATTTATCCCCAACCAAGAAAATCATGTTTTACTTTCCGCCGATTATTCTCAAGTGGAATTAAGATTGATTGCCGAGTTGAGTAGTGATGCAGGAATGATAGAAGCTTTTCAAAGCGGACAGGATATTCACTCTGCCACAGCGTCGAAAGTTTTTGGCGTTGCATTGGAAGAAGTTACCAAAGAAATGAGAGGTAAAGCAAAGATGGTGAACTTTGGAATCATCTATGGAATTTCTGCTTTTGGTTTAGCGCAACGTTTAAATATTTCGAGAACTGAGGCGAAGGAAATTATCGACAATTATTTTTCAAAATATCCGCGCATTCGCGAGTACATGGATGAGAGTATTGAGAATGCAAAACAAACCACTTTTGTAAAAACATTGATGGGTAGAAAACGCTATTTAAAAGATATCAATTCTGCCAATGCTGTGGTTCGTGGTTATGCAGAACGAAATGCGATTAATGCACCTATTCAAGGTTCTGCTGCTGATATTATTAAGAAAGCAATGATTGATATTCAAAAGGAATTGGATGCATCAAACCTAAAAGCAAAAATGGTTTTGCAA
>CAMDPJ010000056.1 GCA_945903925.1 Chryseobacterium gleum | reverse complement strand
ATTAAAGCTTGGTGACACACCTACTCCTGTTCCTGAGTAGGTTCCGCCTAACGGTGATCCACCGCCTAAGTTGAAAGCCGATTCGCTTACGCAAGCAGCGTCATCGCTTAATGTTAAAGTTACTACTGGTAAGGCATTTACCGTCATGCCATCGTTAGCTGTATTTGTACAACCGCTACCATCTGCATAAGTGTAAGTGATAGTATGCGCGCCTACTCCAGCCGCAGCCGGATTAAAGCTTGGTGATACACCTACGCCTGTTCCTGAATAAGTTCCGCCAAGTGGTGAACCGCCGCCTAAGTTGAAAGCCGATTCACTTACGCAAGCTGCGTCATCTGTTAAAGTTAAAGTGACTACTGGGAGTGAATTTACAGCAGCTGTAACAGCAGTCCGACTAACCGATGCACAGCTCCCATTCCATGCTTCGGCGTAATAGATGGTAGTAATAGATATACTAGGGGTTGTAAATGTTGCATTATCGCCACTTGAGCCAATACTCGAACCTCCACTAGATGCAGTATACCACAACACTGTTGCACCTGCACTAACATCAGCAGAAATATCTACCGTACCTGTTCCGCATCTGCTACCATTGGTTACCGAAACCACCGTAGGCGCTACGCATCCTCCGCAACTTGAAGCGCCAATATGCTCGGTACCAAACATGGCCATCGAACCTGTTAAACCTGTAGTAGCAGTATGCCAATAATGAGCGCCTGGCGCAATGAAAAGCGATCCAAAAATACCACCGGAACCACACACCACTAAGTGGCCGCCTGCATTTACTGTGATACTGCCGCTAAACAGACCTGTTCCATTTAAACATAATACTTCTCCAGAATTGACAACAAATGATCCTCCAACGGGTAAATTTAATGTTGAGGTACAGGCAGGTGGAGATTGAGAATATAAAGAGAAAGCAACAACCTGACTTAGAATAAACAAACTAATTCTTTTACTAAGCCCAAACTTAAGAAGAACTTGTTGGCGCTTAATTAAAACAGCCCGCAGAGATAAATCGGCAAGTCTATGACGTATCAGATATCTTGAATTTAGTAGCAAAAAGTAGTATATATTTAGATGGGTTATAAAAATTTATTTTTAAATATTTGAGTAAAAATTGCAAACCCCTCTAAGGTATTTTTTAATCTTTTCTCAAATCTACATTATTTTTCTCTAACAACCTATTTTTTTCTATCTATCTATCTATCTATCTAATTGCACAATACGAGCCGTATGAAACGAGAATTTCGCGTTCGGTTGTGCAAGGGGTAGGGCTGAAATGCCCGGCCATACTTGTCCGCTAATTATTCGCATATCCTGTGGCGTTTTGCATTGAATTAAAAATAATATTTTAGGCATAAAAATCTAACATCACCAATTAACCGGCAACGGATTAATCCCAGTTTTTTTTCTAAGATAATACAACATAATTAAATTCCATGCAGCCATGGAAACAGCTGTAGCTATGGCAACTCCTTCGATGCCGTAATCTTTTATCAACACAATGTTTAATACGATATTCATTAACACACTAACGCCCATGCCAATGAATGAGTATTTTTCGTTTTTGCTTACAATTAGGAGATAACCTACCGAACCCGCGAAAACATTAACGAATTGTCCGCACAACAAAATCACCATCGTTACATAACTGTCTTCATACCCTTCGCCATACCAACTCAACATCCACTTACCAAAAACAATCAAAAGCAGAATAAGAGGCAATGAAATTAAGCAAACCAAGCGCGCTGTTTTGGTAACTATGTTTTGCAATCTTTCTTTTTGGTTGGAGTAGAAAAGTTCGGCTGCCGACGGACCCAAAACATAATTGGCAATGATTAATCCTAAAGAAACGCCTTGCGCTGCTTTGCTGGCTACATTGTACAAAGCAATGTTATCGAGCGCATCTTTTTCGCTCATCAACATACCAATCATTTGTACATCTATCCTCGAATTGATAATAGATAAAACGCTAAGGGGAACAAATACCCAACCCTGTTGAAGCCAATTAACACCATCGTATTCTTTAGGGTGGTTGCCCGGAATCGTAAATCGCAAGCCACGTTGCAGCAATAGCCAAGTGATGAAAAAAACCAAAATGCTGGCAATAAAATAAAGGTTAATTAAATCGCCACCTGTTGGAATAGCGAATTGAAAAATGATGAAACTACCAATGGCGAGTAAGAGCGGACGAATAATTTTTTCGCCCAACAATGATTTGCCTGTATGCTGAATAGAGCCCATTACCGCTTGGTGATAAGTCATTAAAGCAATGAAAGGAACACTGCACAAACCAACAATTAAATACCATTGGTTCTCAATGCCATGAATAATTTCATAGTGTTGCGAAAGAAAATAGGTGGCCAAAGCCAAGATGGTAGAGGAGATGAAAATGAAAATAGAACTGAAATAGTTCATCCCTTTGATGAACCCAAATTGCTGGTTGTTTTTGTATTCGGAAAACTGACGCAGCACCAAAACATGCAATCCCATAGGCGCAAACATAGCCACCATTGCCGCTAAGTTGTTTACGGCTACATACGCTCCGTACTCTGCTTTACTGGTAACATTGGTGAGTATTAAATTAGTGGCGTAGGTTAAAATGATAGAGCCAACATTGAGAATGAAACTAGAACTTAAATTCTTAAGATACTTTCCTTTAAAGGAGTTTTCTTTGGCAGCGGAAGTGTATTTATTTAGAAGTTTACCGAGCATCAATTTAAATATGCTTTTGGTATAAATCGTTCAGCTTTGAGCTTATTACAGAAGAACTAAAATGTTCTACTGCGTATTGTCTAATTAAATGAGGATCGAATGCTTTGTAACGAATAATTTTCTGCATCGCGTTTAACAAGGCTTCACCATCATTCGCATCAATTAAAAAACCGTGGGCATCTAACAAGTGCTCTTTAATTCCACCTACATCGGTTGCAATAACGGGAGTGCCACAAGCAAATGATTCGGCAATAACGCAAGGCTGATTTTCGAAATTGCTAAACACAATAGTGGACAATGCTTGTTGCATGCAGTTGCGCACTTCAACAGGTGGTTTAACGCCCAAAAACTTAACGTTAGCGTCTATTTGCAAATCGAAACTTAATTGTTTTAACGCTACTTCATCTCTACCCGCGCCAATAATCATTAACTCAGCCTGCGGATATCTTTCTAAAAAATGGCGGAAAGCCAATATGGTTCCCGATATGTTTTTTTGTTTGTCGTACAAATCGGCTACCACCACAAAATAGTGTTTTCTATTTTCCATGGGGGTGTTGTAGTAAAAGAAATTGGTGTCCACCACGTTGGGTATAATACGATATTCGTTTTTTAAACCATGTTTACGCATAGCTTCTTTCAATCCGCCCGAAACAGTTACCACTTCTTTTGCACCGCCAACAATGAATTTCGAAAGTAATTGTTGAATTCTACTGTCTTTGTATCTATTGTCTTCGGGTAAATAGCCAGTCCAATGCTCTGAAATAACATAAGGCAAGTTTTTGGTTTTATTCCAAATCCATGCAATGATACCAGCAGGATAAGTAACGTTAACATGCATCATATCGGGTTGAAATCCCATTACTTTAACAGCTCGCCAGCCCAGTTGGTGACCGATGTAAAATCGCGACCAATTAATCAAATGGCGCAGGCCCCACATTTTTTTACTTCTGCGGTAGGTAATCATTATACCTGCTACACCATTATCAGAAATTATATTGGTATCGAAATGCGTTTTTTGATGATCAACACTTTTCACGTAAATAATTACAACGTTATTTTTAAGGTGCACCGCCTCGGCATGACGCTTAATAAAGATGCCCAAAGTGGGGTCGGCTTTATGCGGATACCAGCTGCTTAAAAATAATATGTTGTTGCGATCTGACAATTGAGCGGTTAAATTAGTGTTTTTGTTTTGATGCGTAAAGAATTTCCTATAACAATCACATCAGAAAAAGCCATGGCAATGGCAGCGAACATAGGCATTAGTAAGCCTACTGCCGCAATAGGTATGGCTATTACGTTGTAAAATAAGGCCCAAAAAAGATTTTGTTTGATGGTGCGCAAGGTTATTTTTCCTAAGGCTATGGCTTGTTGAACTTGCTTTAAGCTTTTGTTGTTGAGCAATATTACTTGTGCCGATTTTTTAGCCACATCACTTGCGCCACCCAAAGAAATACCAATAAAAGCTTTGGCTAATGCAGGTGCATCGTTAATACCATCGCCTACCATGGCAGTTTTTCCTTTGGCATTGAGTTCTTCAATAATGCGCAATTTATCTTCGGGTTTTTGCTCGCTATACACCGTTTCAATACCAATTTTTTGGGCTACGCTTTCGCAACTTTCTTTTTTGTCGCCCGAAAGTAGAATAGGAGTGATGCCCTGTTTTTTCAACCAAGTAATGGTTTCTATCGCATCGTTTTTAATATCGTCTTTAATGGAAAGAGAGGCTATTTTTATAGTGTCTTCAAACAAAACAATTTCACCGGCTTTGCCACCTGCTTCAATTTTGTATTCTTTATTGTCGCAAGTAGCAGAGATACCCACACCTCTTATTTCTTTAATGTTTTGAAGTGAAAGAAAAGTGGCGCCATTCTTCAACTCTTTGCAAATAGATTTGGCGATGGGGTGTGTCGACTGACTTTCGATAGAATACAAAAGATTTTTCACCTGAATCTCATCGTTTGTGCCAAAAATGGCTAAGTTTTCAATTTTAAATTCACCTGTAGTTAAGGTTCCTGTTTTATCGAAAACAATGCATTTAATTTCAGAAAGCATTTCAATGGTATTTCCACCTTTAATTAAAATACCTTGTTTGGCCGCTACACCAATGCCTACCATAACCGCAGTGGGGGTAGCTAAGCCCATGGCGCACGGACAAGATATTACCAACACCGCAATACTATTCATTACCGCGACTTCGCTACCATACCCTAAAAAGTAAGTGATGATGAAAGTAAGTAAGGAAATGCCCAAAACCACAGGCACAAAAATAGCGCTCACTTTATCGCCAATTTTTTGAATTTGGGGCTGATTTTCTTGCGCACTTTTAACCAATGCAATAATTTGTTGAAGAGTGGTGTCTTTGCCAACGCGGTTCACCACAAAACGAAAATTGCCTTCTCTGCATAGCGTGCCGCCAATCACTTGGTCGCCCTTCTTTTTTAAAACAGGCACGCTTTCGCCACTAATCATGGCTTCATCTACATAACATTCTCCATCGCTTACAATACCATCAACAGGAATTTGTTCTCCTTCGCTTACCATTACGGTGTCGTTTATTTGTACATCTTTTATATCTACTTCTAAGTACCCCCCTTCGCTAAAACGCGAATACAATTTGGCTTTTGTTTTTTGCAGTTTACTTAACTCGCCAATGGCACTGGTGGTGCGTTGTACAGAAAGATGCTCAATCCAATTGCCTGTTAGCACCAACGTGATGATAGTTGCCGCAGTTTCAAAATACAAATAATGATGGGCATGATCGGGGTGCAGAAAAAACGCACCCGCAATACTGTAAAAATAGGCGGCAGTAGCACCTATAAAAATCAATACATCCATATTGGGCATCATCACTTTTATAGAGCCCCAAGCACTTTTGCCAAAATAAAAACAGCCAATGATATAAACTGGAGTGCTTAGTATTAGTTGTAAAACCGGATTGTTTAAAATAGAATCTTCTGCAACAAACATATGCAGCAGGAGAGGGAAGGTGAAAATGGCACAGACAATCAAGATATTTTGAATTCGAAAAAATCCTTTGTCTTCCGCATGTTCATGGGCGTGATGAATTTTTTCTTTTTCGGCGATTTTAACTCCATAGCCTAAATCGCTTACCGAACTAACTATTTTTTGAATATCATTTTCGAAAACAAAGGCAGCTTCACCTGTGGTGAAATTCACCGAAACATCAGTAGCGCCTTGCTTCTCCATCACTTTTTTAATGGTGAGAGCACAGTTGGTGCAATCCATTCCGCTAATATCTAAACGTTGTTTTTCCATGTAGCTTTAAAGGTAGGAAAATAAGGCGGTAAGCTTTATGCTGCGCATCAATATGTTTAAAGTTTTTCAACATATTTGCATCAATTAAGAATTTAATTACCTTTGCAACCTTACGGCGATGTTAGCTCAGCTGGTTAGAGCACTGGTTTGTGGTACCAGGGGTCATGGGTTCGAGTCCCATACGTCGCCCAAAAAAAACCTTAGTGAAAACCGAGGTTTTATTTTTTTATGACATATTAGCGCGAAGGTGCTGTGTCATTTTCTCAAGTGCTAAAGCCCTATGACTCATCTTGTTTTTTTCCTCCAAAGTCATCTCTGCGAAAGTGCGATTGAAGCCATCGGGAACAAAAATAGGGTCATAACCAAATCCGTCATTACCTCTTTTTTCATTAATGATAGTGCCGTTGATTTCGCCTCTGAAGTAAAGTGAGTTCTCCTTGTTGATCAAACAAATTACAGTTACAAAGCGCGCTTTTCTATTGTCAACTCCTTTAAGATTCTCCAATAGTTTGTTCATGTTCGCTTCTGCATTGCCATGCTCGCCAGCATAACGCGCAGAATACACGCCAGGAGCACCATTGAGTGCTTCTACCTCTAAGCCCGAATCGTCGGCAAAACAATCGAAGCCATATTTATCTAAAACATATTGGGCTTTAATGAGTGCATTTTCTTGAAATGTTTTACCTGTTTCTTCAATGTCTTCAGTGCATTGAATATCCGCTAAGCCAAGAATATCTATATTTAGCTTACTTTTAACTTCTTTAAGTTTGTTATGATTATTGGTGGCGAAAACTAGAGCCATACTTTTTTTTACAAACCTACATGAATTTTATTATTTTAGATAAGATGACTTACCAAAAAATAATTATTAGCCGAACAGATAGCATTGGAGATGTGATACTCACGCTGCCTATGGCCGGATATTTAAAAAAATGTTTTCCTCAAACTAAGATTGTTTTTTTTGGCAAGAGTTATACAAATGCTGTTGTTGATGCTTGTAAGCACGTAGATGAGTTTTTAAACTACGATGATTTTCAACTCCTAAATAGAGAAGGACAAACGTCATTTTTGAAGCAAGTTAACGCCGACGTTATAGTGCACGTTTTTCCAAGAAAAGACATTGCAAATTCGGCAAGAAAGGCGAGTATTCCACTTAGAATTGGAACGAGTCATCGCTTTTACCATTGGACTACCTGCAACAAAACCGTAAATTTTTCTAGAAAGAAGAGTACTTTGCACGAAGCGCAATTGAACTTTAAATTGCTGGCGCCATTAGACATTAAAGACGATTTAAGCATTGAAGAAATTGTTCCTTTTTTAGCGCTTTCGCCAACTACTTCTTTGCCTCATGAAATTCTTTCTGTACTCGATAAGAATAAAACCAAAGTTATTTTGCATCCTAAATCGCAAGGCAGTGCAGTAGAGTGGGGTGTTGCTCATTTTGCAGAATTGGCCAGTTTACTTATAGATAAAGGATTTGAAGTGATTGTTACGGGCACAGCAAAAGAAAAAGAGATGATAGCCGATAGCGTATTGTTTGAGGTGAAGGACATCGTTGATTTAACCGGTAAACTTTCTTTAAAGGAGTTGATGGCTTTAATTGCTGCTTGTGATGCCTTGGTTGCTGCAAGCACTGGTCCGCTGCACATCGCTTCTGCAATGAATAAAAAGGCTATCGGATTGTATTCAGAGCGCCGCCCTATTCACCCTGACAGATGGAAACCAATTGGCACCAATGCCTCTTACCTTAGTAAGTCACGCGAAGGCGCAAGCGATAAAGAATTAGATGATTTAATCAAACAAATCACTCCTGAAGAAGTGTTGCAGAAAATTATTTAAGATATTGCTCTAAGTTCGTCATTACGAGGTACCCCGAAGCAACCTTATCATGAGATAGTAATTAAAACACAATGAGTTTGCTTCGGTGCACCTCGCAATGACGATCTGGGTAATTAAATCTCAGCAATAACAGATATTCCACCTTTCACCACCTCATCAATTTTCACATTGATTTTGGTGCCTACAGGAAAAAATAAATCTACACGAGAACCAAATTTAATGAAACCAAACTCGGCGCCTTGTTGCGCTTTGTCGCCTTCCTTAGCATAGAAAACGATTCTGCGGGCCAAAAATCCGGCAATCTGACGAAACAATACTGCTTTGCCCTTCACCGTATTTTCAACAACAATGGTTGAACGCTCATTTTCTGTAGAGCTTTTTGGATGCCATGCTACCAAGTATTTGCCTGGGTGGTATTTCACATATTTCACTTCGCCGTCCATGGGATATCTGTTCACGTGAACGTTGATAGGCGACATGAAAATTGAAACTTGAATTCTTTTGTCTTTAAAATATTCGGGTTCTTCTACTTCCTCAATAACTACCACTTTACCGTCGCACGGAGCAATAACATGGTCAATATTTATCGGCGTGTTTCTTTTCGGATTTCTAAAAAATTGTAATACCAACACCAATAGAAAGAGAGCGAGTGTGTAGGCCAGACAGTGAACTATGGTGTAGTCGGTTAAATTGGCCGCAAAAATTAATAAGGCTGCAAAAGCAAGAGTAACTAATATCGTAGGAATTCCTTCTCTGTGTATCATGTTGAATTTTTAAAGTTGGCCAAAAATAGACTTTTTTTGCTAAAGTAGGCTAAACCACAAATTTGTTGGTATTGATGTGGTGAGCGCAGTTGAAATGACCTTTGGGGCAAGTCTTCAATCCATGCAATCCACAAGGGCGGCAATCTAATTTTTCTTCTACTTCGGCTACAATACTGTTGTCGGCCAAAGGGTAAAAACCAAATTCTTTCACTGTTGAACAAAAGAAAGCAGTAGTGCTAGCGTTCATCGATGAAGCCAAGTGCATTGGGGCTGAATCGTTCACATAATTCATTAGGGCTTGCTCCATCAAAGCGGCACATTCAAGTAAGTTTAATTGGCCGCAAAGCGATTGTGTTTTTTCGTGTTTTGATGCAGTGATAATTTCTTTACAGAGAGCTTCGTCACTTGGCGCACCCAACAAATAAATTTGGTGTTGAGGCATTTGTTTAATCAGTTCAATCCATTTTTCTTTAGCCAACTGCTTGGTAAACCAAACACTTGCTGGCGCCATGCAAATATAAGGTGTGTTTTGAAAAGCCTTTACTTTTTGGAAGTGTTTGGGTAAAGGGTAGAGTCGGGGACGGCGCTTTCCATCTTTCACCCACTGCGCAATCAACTCTAAATTTCTTTCGCATTCGTGCTTGCCACTTTCTAAATCGTGTTTTACTTTTTTGGTAAAAGAGAAACTCAAAGGGTTTTTATCGAAACCAATTTTCATTTTCGCTCCAGATAACGCAGTGATTAATCCGGCATTAAAAAAGCGTTGAACACATAGTACTACATCGTACTTTTCCTTGCGCACTCTCTTAATTATTTGAAACAAGCTTTTGTATTTTTCCTTCTTGTTCCAAATTAATACGTGATTTACTTTCGGGTGATCTTCCAGCAGCGCTTCATTGCCTTTGCGCAATAAGAAATCTATTTGAACAGAAGGAAATTCGTCTTTTAAATTCTCGATGAGCGGTGTAGCTAAAATAACATCGCCAATGAAAGCTGTTTGTATGATGAGAATCTTTTTCAATGCTACAAGGATACGAAAATATGTAGGGGCGAAAAATTTTTCACCCAAATGATATATTAATTGTGTTTAATGGGCGAAAAATTTTTCGCCCCTACAAATTAATTCCAATTGAGAACTTCCAAAATTATTTCGCCAAAAATCATCGTCGTTGATGAAGTTTTGTGTATTCCAAAGCCAGTTGATGGAGAATTTTCTAATGTCTTTAATCACATCTGTTTTTTGGTCTTGAATTTTTTCTATTTTTCTTTCAGGATAGGTTTTCCAAATATACATGCTATTGGCGCTGTCGCCAGGGGTGTAGGTATAGTAAGATAAATACATTTGTTTTTTGTTGTCTTTGTATATTAAAGGAATTAATACTCTGCTTCGATTGCTGTTGTACAAAACGTAGTAAATGTCTTCTTCTTCGTTGTCTTGAAAACGAGCGTTGTAATGGCTGCTATCTTTAGCGTTTAGTTTTGCCCAAAGGCTATCTGTTTTAATTTCGGCAGCTTTTTCTAGTTTGAAATTCATCTTTAATCTTTCTCTTTTCTCCTTGGCACTTCTAGAATGAATCAACATCGCTAGGTCTTTTTTTCCGTTTTCCATTTTCTCTTCGGTAAAGCCATTGCTGCTCCAAAATTTGCTGTTTTCCTTGAGTTTTCCGTCTTTGAAAAACCCTCTTTCTGTAAGAACCATGAACATCATTTCTTCTTGTAAAGACGATAAGTCTTTACCCGCCAAACGCATGTACTCTTCGCCATCGAAGATCCATTTGCCATCTTGTACAATACCCGCAACTGTGTAGCCTATTGCTTTAAATTTACCTTTGGGTTTGGGTGCATTTTTAAAAGAATGAAAGTGTACACCATATTCTAATTTTAGACTTTTGTAGGCTTTCGATTTTTTATCAACAGCATAAAAAGCCAGAAACTTAGTGTGATTTTTATTGAAAATAAATTTAAAACATTGATCGCTAATGGCCATAGAATCAAGATAAACGGTAGCTTCCTCTAAAATTTCTTTAGGTCTTTCGTTGTAAACAGAGTCGATATAGCGAACCATTAAATCTTTGGGTGATTTTTGTTGAGAAATGGCAGTGAGACCAATAAACAAGAACGCGAGCAGCAATAATTTAGAAAAATTCATCAGTATAAAATAAGGTTGCTAAAAGCTAGGATATTTTTAGAAGAATAGTTTAAGTAGGAGTATAACTTTTTTAAAATACTAATTCAGTTCAATATCTATTTAATAGTAGCTAAGCCAAACCTCAATTCAGTGTAGGTGTATTTATCTCGCACAGCAGCTTTAATCGCGCCTATCTGCATCGTCTTCATTTGAAATACAATATCGCGAATTTCCTTTGCCTTCTCTGCTGAAATAAACTCTTCGGCGTTAAGTTTTCCGTCTCTTACGAGTTGCGCCAAATGCCCTTCAATGGTTGTGATTGCAAAGTTTCTTTCTTTGGCTATTTCTTCAGTTTTTTTGCCTTCTTTGTATAAGTTGTACGTGAGTTCTCGTGTTTCTGTTTTGTCGGTTTTTACCGATTTCTCCTTTGTTTTTGCAGCCACATAGCTGCTTGTTTTTAAAGCATCATGAATTTGCTTTTCTCTTTCTATATCTTGATTGAGGTGTTGAATGTCGTTTTTAGAAAACTCACTATTACTCATCATCGATTTAGCGATGGCCAGCGCTTTGTTGAAGTTTTTAATTTGCTCGTTGCACTCTGTTTCTAATTCAAGAAGTTCTTTTAAATATTGTTTGTTTTTCTTTTCTGTTTTAACCAATTCAATATGTTGTAGAATTTTAGCGCTTAGTTTTTTTACTAGCGGACTGAAATAGCCTTCGGCGGCAACAGCACGTTGGTAAAGGGTTTCTAAGAAATTGTTTTCTTTATTTTCTAATACACCATTCACATAAAGAATGAATTTTTCGCTATGCGGCAATTCTTTTTCTAAAATTTCTTTGAGTTGAATTGCCCAATTGATGAATTGTTGTTTGTTCGATTTGCTTTCGTCTTTATCATAAGTTTCTATGTGCGCTTTTAAAATTCTATTTAGATTTTTAAGATCGAAACTCTTGTTTAGATATTCTT
>CAMDPJ010000055.1 GCA_945903925.1 Chryseobacterium gleum | reverse complement strand
GACGAAATACATCGCTTAAGCCCGGTGGTAGAAGAGTATTTGTACTCTGCCATGGAAGATTACTCTATCGATATCATGATAGATTCTGGACCCAACGCACGTGCTGTACAAATCTCCTTAGAGCCTTTTACTTTGATTGGGGCAACCACGCGCGCTGGCTCATTAACGGCCCCATTACGTGCTCGTTTTGGCATAAATTGCCGTTTAGAATATTATGATGCAGAAGTGCTCACTGGTATTGTAGAACGTTCTGCTGAGATATTAAAAATTCCTATTGATTTCGACGCTGCTTTTGAAATTTCGAGAAGGAGTAGAGGCACGCCTCGTATTGCCAATGCTTTATTGAGACGTGTAAGAGATTTCGCTCAAATAAAAGGTAATGGAACAATCACTGTGCCTATCGCCCACATTGCTTTATCTGCATTGAATGTAGATGAGTTTGGCTTAGATGAAATGGACAACAGAATCCTTTCTGTGATTATAGATAAGTTTGGTGGGGGTCCGGTTGGATTAAACACTTTAGCTACCGCGGTGAGTGAAGAAGCAGGCACGATAGAAGAAGTGTACGAACCTTTTTTAATCATGCAAGGATTTTTAAATCGCACTCCTCGCGGACGAGAAGCTACGGCGCTTGCGTATCAAAGACTTGGTAAAGAATACAGAGGCAATCAAGGCAAACTCTTTTAACTTTGAATTCATCGTCAAAGCATAATCTCTCTCTCAAAATCAAACAAAAAGCACTCGAATTGGGCTTTATGTCGGCAGGTATATCTAAGGCTGAGTTCTTAGCAGAGGAAGCACCTCGCTTTGAAAAATGGCTCAAGGAAAATCGCAATGGAGAGATGAAATACATGGAGAATTATTTCGATAAACGACTTGATCCCAGAGTGCTTTTCGAAGGCTGTAAAAGCGTTGTATCCGCTCTGTTGAACTACTATCCTGAAGAAAGCCAAAATGATCCAGAAGCCCCTAAAATAAGTAAGTATGCGTATGGCGAAGATTATCATTTTGTAATCAAAAGAAAGCTGCAAGAATTATTGGATTTTATCCAACAGCAAGCAGGTGAAGTAGAGGGTAGAATGTTTGTTGATTCAGCTCCAGTAATGGATAAAGCATGGGCTAAAAAATCGGGATTAGGGTGGATGGGAAAGAATAGCAATTTGATTTCCAAGGGAGCAGGATCTTTCTTTTTTATTGGCGAATTATTGTTAGATATTGACTTGGATTACGACCATGAAGTAACCGATTTTTGTGGTACCTGCACAAGATGCATAGATGCTTGTCCCACAGGCGCTATCATTCAGCCTTACGTTGTAGATGGCAGCAAATGCATCTCTTATTTCACCATAGAATTGAAAGATGCGATTCCTGTGGCGATGAAAGGGCAGTTCGATAACAACATGTTTGGCTGCGATATTTGTCAGGATGTTTGTCCGTGGAATTCTTTCTCCAAACCGCACCAAGAATCTGCGTTTTTACCCCATCCCGATTTATTGTCGATGACCAAACAAGAATGGAAAAATATTTCGAAAGAAACCTTCAGTAAATTGTTCAAGAATTCTGCCGTAAAACGCACTAAATTCAATGGATTGAAAAGGAATATTGATTTTTTAGAGTAAGTTAGTTGATTTTAAAAGTATACCTTTTCATAAAACCCATATTGCTTTTGCATTGTTAGTCAGTGTTTTTTTTACTTCGTGTGAAAGAACCTTTTTTTATCCCGCCGAGTTTCGTGCTAAAAAGGCAATGAAGAAGGAACTTAAAATGCATTACGGAAAGAGGTTTTCAATTGAACATGTCTCAGTTTTTTCTGATTGGTATGAAATACAAGGGTTTCAATTTATGCTGTTGGAGAATCGAGATTCGACTGTTTTTTTCTATCATAAAGCAAAGAATTTGTCTTTTAACCAAGAGGTATTTGAAGCTAACTATAATGCGGTAAAGGAAAGGAATGCGGTTTCCGAAAAATTGGAACATTTGGTTCGTGATGTTTTTCCTTTATCGAAAGCACTAGTCGAAAAAATTCAAGAGAAAAGGGATACTTCTTTTAGATGGATAAATAATCTATATACCGCAGTCTCATTAACTAAAAAAGAAGAGACATTAGAAAAATTAGATTCCCTTTGTCTTGCTCTTTCTAAAGATCATCCTGGCCTCGAACTCCGCTATAACTTTTATTTCCCAGCTAAAGACGATACGATAAAAAGCACTGATAAAAGGGGTGTTTTTTTTGCTTACGAAAATTTCAAGAATAACTATTTCATGCATTATGCGGTAAGTTTGCGTTATACTACTGCGGGTTTTATTATTGTTGGTAGAAAACTAATGGATCATATTGATAGGAATACGGCTGATCAACTTAAGCAAGCAATAAAATCGCATATTTTAACAAATAAACTGGATTATAATCAGAAGGAAATATCTCTTTTAGAAGATTATAGCGTGGATAGGGATATTAGAAAGAAAAAATTTGGGTACCATAATAATTCGGGGAAAATAGTTTTTGGGTTTATCAATATCGAAACTAAGGAAATTGATTTTGTGAAATAAAAAAGGCCCATTGCTGAGCCTTTTTTGATTTTTAAGCGATTATTTCCCGCCCAATTCATTTACTTTAGCTACAATCGTAGCCTCATCACCAGCCGTAAAGTTTTGTTTTTCATACAGCACTTTTCCAGCATTATCTACAATTAAAATCAATGGGGGAAAGGTTCCACCCAAAGCTCTAAACAATTCTTTATTAGGGTCGAGTAAGAAATTGTATTTCCAAGTTTTTGTCTGCACATAAGGAAGGACTTTAGCTTCTTCAGTTTTGGGGTCGATAGAAACAGCATAAAAAGGCACGCTGATTTTGCCGTTTAAAGCATTCAATTCGTTCACACTGTTGTTGTTCCAAATAGCCCAAAAAACAACCACAGTTAATTTGTTTTTTTTAACGGCTTCACTAAGCGTTACGGTCTTTCCGTCTAAAGTATTAAGAGTAGTGGCTGGAACAGTTTTTTGCGCTAAAATACTAGAAGTAAATAAGGCAAAAAATAAGGTTGAAGTAAACGCAGTTTTCATAATCTGTTTTTTATTGATGATGAGCTTAGTACAAACATCGTACTGAAAATACAAAATTTATTCTTCACTTAAGAGTTGAGCTACAACTTTTGGAACTCCGCTGCCTGCTTTTTCTTTGATTATAGTTAGATTTTGTATTCCATCTGTTGGACAATCATTCGGGTCAATCAAAAAAGTTTGGCATCTCTTGGGAGCGGCATGAACTAGTCCGGCTGCAGGATACACATTCAACGAAGTGCCAATTACCAAAATGTAATCTGCTTCAGAAACCATTCTTTTTGCTACACCTATATTGGGCACATTTTCGCCAAACCAAACAATGTATGGTCGCAGTTGTGAACCCTTCTCGCATTTGTCGCCCATTTTTATTTCCCATCCTTCGATAGGATAAACAAGTGAAGAATCTTTGCTGCTTCTAGCTTTAGTGATTTCTCCATGAAGATGTAAAATGTTTGTTGAACCCGCTTTTTCGTGTAAATCATCAATGTTTTGGGTGATGATGTTTACGTTAAATTTTTCCTCCAATTTTTGAAGCGCAAAATGGCCATCGTTCGGGCGTGCAGAAAGACACTGTTTTCTTCGTTGATTGTAAAACTCTTGCACCAACGCAGGATTCTTTTGCCAGGCCTCGGGTGTAGCCACATCGTACACATTATAATTTTCCCACAAACCGTCGCTGTCGCGAAAAGTCTTTAAACCGCTTTCGGCACTAATGCCTGCGCCCGTTAATACCACTATCTTTTTCATACTTCTTAGATTTTCAAAAGTGTAGTAAAATTAGTACTATTACCACGCAAAAAAAAGCACAATAAATGAGTAAATTAAGAAAACAAGAAGCGTTAGATTACCATTCGCAGGGAAGACCTGGAAAAATTGAAGTAATTCCTACTAAACCTTACCATACCCAAAGAGATTTATCATTGGCTTATTCGCCAGGAGTAGCAGAACCTTGTTTGGCTATTGCCGAAAACCCTGAAGATGCTTACAAATACACCGCTAAAAGAAACTTAGTAGCAGTTATCTCCAACGGAACAGCGGTGTTGGGCTTGGGTGATATTGGTGCTTTGGCCTCGAAACCAGTGATGGAAGGAAAAGGTTTGTTGTTTAAAATATTTGCCGATATTGATGTGTTCGATATTGAGGTAGACGCTAGTGACATCGATCTTTTTGTAGCTACCGTAAAAGCGATTTCTCCAACGTTTGGAGGCATCAATTTAGAAGATATAAAGGCGCCAGAATGTTTTGAGATTGAGCAACGATTGAAGCAGGAATTGAATATTCCGATTATGCACGATGACCAGCACGGAACAGCAATTATTACTGGTGCTGCATTGCTGAATGCTTTAGAAATAACAGGTAAAAAAATTGAAGAAGTAAAAGTGGTGGTGAGTGGTGCGGGCCCGTCGGCTATTAGTTGCGCTAAATTGTATTTGGCTTTAGGTGCTAAGGTGGAGAACATTTACATGTTCGATTCCAAAGGAATGATTACCAAGCAAAGAACAGATTTAGACAAGCACAAAGAAATTTTTGCAAACGAAAAATCATTTGCTTCATTGGCCGATGCGCTGAGAGGAAGTGATGTTTTCTTGGGATTATCGCGTGGAAATATTGTGAATGGAGATATGATTAAAGGCATGGCGAACGACCCTATTGTTTTTGCTTGTTCCAATCCTGATCCTGAAATTCCATACCAAGAAGCCATTGATGCAAGGCCCGATGTTATTGTGGCAACAGGTCGTTCAGATCATCCTAACCAGGTGAACAATGTATTGGGATTTCCCTTCATATTTAGAGGGGCTTTAGATGTTTATGCAACTACCATCAACGAAGAAATGAAATTGGCTGCTGTTCGTTCTATTGCTGCATTGGCAAAAGAACCAGTGCCCGATGAAGTGAACCAAGCATACGGAATTAAGAATTTAAGTTTTGGTAGAGATTATATCATTCCAAAACCATTAGATCCACGATTGTTAACAGAAGTAGCTCCGGCTGTAGCCAAGGCTGCATGCGTTAGTGGTGTAGCTCGCAGTCCGATTACCGATTGGGATAAATACAAACACGACTTAAGTATGTTGATGGGCATGGACAAGAAAATCATGCGCCAAGTTACCATACAAGCAAAGAAAAATCCGAAAAAGGTGGTGTTTGCAGAAGCCGACAACTACAGCGTTTTAAAAGCAGCACAATTGGTAGCCGACGAGAAAATCGCTACGCCAATTTTGTTAGGTAACGTAGATATCATTAAAGAAATAATTGCCGAAAATCATTTAGAGTTGGGCGACGCTGTAATGATTGATACCAGAAGTCACTCTGTAGATGAGCAGCGCACAGCCTACGCGCAAAAAATGTTTGAAAAACGCCAACGAAAAGGCTATACATTGCACGAAGCAGAAGTGGCTATGCGCAATCGTAATTATTTTGGAGCCATGATGGTGGAGGCTGGTGATGCCGATGCGCTGATTACTGGGGTAACAAGAAATTACAAAGATTCTGTTCGTCCGTCATTGCAGGTGATTGGCATGGACAATCAGCATAAGATGATTGCAGGTATGTATATCGTGATGACTAAAAAAGGAGCTTATTTCCTTTCTGATACTACCATCAATCAAGATCCAAGTACAGAAGATTTGGTGAAAATTGCGGTACTCACTTACGATGCAGTTAAACAATTTGGTGTAGAGCCCAGGATAGCGATGTTGTCGTATTCAAACTTTGGCGCATCTAAAGGGGCCGAGGCAGAGAAGGTAAGAGAAGCAGTGAAAATATTACACGAAAAATATCCGCATATCTGTGTGGATGGTGAATTACAAGGAAATTTTGCAGTGAATACAAAATTGAGAATGAGTAAATTTCCGTTTACCAAGTTGGGCGATCAACAAACCAACACTTTAATTTTTCCTAATCTGGCTGCTGGTAATATTGCCTACAAATTGATTCAAGAGATTGGTGAAACAGAAGCTATCGGCCCGGTTTTATTAGGCATGAAAAAATCCGTTCACGTTTTACAATTGGGTTCATCGGTGCGAGAAATTGTGAATATGGCGACTATCGCGGTGGTAGATGCGCAGTTAAAACAAGGCGAATTATGATTAACCACATCAATGGAAAATTAGTAAAAAAAACGCCCACTAATGTTGTTATAGAATGCAACGGAGTGGGCTATTTCATTCATATTTCTTTACATACTTTCGATAAAATTGGCAATGCAGAAGCTTGTAAGGTACTTACGCATTTGTCGATTAAAGAAGATGCGCATACGCTTTACGGTTTTATCAATGAAGCAGAGAGAACGTTATTTCGTCAGTTGATTTCGGTATCGGGCGTAGGTGCCAACACGGCACGTTTGATTTTGTCCTCCATGGACCCCGACGGTGTGGCTGGAGCCATTGCTATTGCTGATGTTTCTACCTTAAAAGGCATCAAAGGCATTGGTGAAAAAACAGCACAAAGAATCATTTTAGAATTGAAAGGCAAAGTATCTAAGTATACCGAAGGCATTATTTTTTCTGCAGCGCACAATACCATTAGAGAAGAAGCGTTATCGGCGTTGCTTATGTTAGGATTTAATAAAGGGGTGGTAGAGAAGGTGCTGCAAAAATTAATTACAGAAAATCAAAATGCAAGCGTTGAAGAGCTAGTTAAACTAGCTTTGAAGAATTTGTAAGTGAAAAAAAATGTAAAAAATATATGTCCGTTTTGGTTGTTTTTGCTACTCTTTCAGTTAATTAATCAAACTGAATTAAAGGCGCAAAAAGACAGCACAAGTATTTCTTATACCAACGATCCCTTGGCGGTGAAAGAAGAGGTAACTTACAATCCAGCCAACAACAATTACACAGTAG
The DNA here is from genome assembly GCA_945903925.1 of Chryseobacterium gleum. Classification (GTDB taxonomy): domain Bacteria; phylum Bacteroidota; class Bacteroidia; order Flavobacteriales_C; genus JAHEZL01. Next base: position 4,999 of record CAMDPJ010000055.1, on the reverse strand, counting down.
TAAAAAAAGTAGGCAATGAAATTGTAGGTACTGAAATAAAATCTTTCGATCAATATTGGGATGAGCGCTACAAAGCCTCTGAAGAAAAATATTTTAAAGAGAAAGCAGAGAATGAAGGTTTTGATAAAAGTAAACCTTTGTTGCCAACTATGAATATTCCCGGAAAAGATGCTTCTATATTTGGTTCCGCTAAGGTAGAGATTAAGCCAACCGGTTCTGCCGAGTTGATTTTTGGCGTGATGTCTTCCACCATCAAAAATCCAGCATTGCCTGTAAGGAGTCAGCGCAATAGCAATTTTAATTTCAATCAAAATATTCAGTTAAACATTGTAGGAAGCATTGGCGATAAATTAAAATTAACCACTAGTTACAATACGCAATCCACCTTTGATTTCGAGAATCAAATGAAATTAGAGTTTACTGGAAGCGAGGACGACATCATCAAGAAAATAGAATTGGGCAATGTGAGTTTGCCGCTGCAAACGCAATTGATTCAAGGAAGTCAAACACTTTTTGGTATAAAAACAGAATTGCAATTTGGTAAATTATCTATAGCTGCTATTGCAACGCAGCAAAAGGGAGAATCAAAGTCGGTAGAAACACAGGGAGGTTCTCAAATTAGAGATTTTAAAATTCAAGCAGACCAATACGAGTCGAACCGACACTTTTTCTTAGCTCATTATTTTGCCGACAGGTATGATACTGCTTTGGCCCAATTGCCATTTGTAAATTCGCCAGTGCAAATAATCAGAGTAGAAGTTTGGATGACCAACGTTGGTAATAACAATAATGAAGATTCGAGAAATATTGTTGGTTTGATTGATATAGGCGAAAAAAATGCACACGACAATACCCTCTTGGTTCAACCCTCTTACTATCCCGAAAACAATGTAAATAATTTGTTTCAAGATGCAGTATCAAGCAGCGACATCAGAAATTTCACCAATGCCGATGGTAAGTTATTGTCTTGGGGATATCACGATGGAGAGCACTACAACAAAATTGAGAATGCACGAAAATTAAAACCCGAGGAATTTACTTTTAGTGCGCAGTTGGGTTATATCTCTTTAAATCGCTCGCTCAATGCCGATGAGATTTTGGCGGTGGCTTTTCAGTATACGGTAATCGGCCAAACACAAGTGTATCAAGTAGGTGAATTTTCTACCGATGGGGCCACAGGAAAGCAGGCTTTGGTTTTGAAAATGCTAAAAGGAAATAAGGTAAATAATACGCATATTCCTACTTGGGATTTGATGATGAAAAACGTTTATTCTTTGGGAGAATCGGGCATTAAGCAAGAGACTTTTCAAATGCAAATTTTATATACCGATGCAGCTTCAAACAACGACATTAATTTCATCAACGAAGGTGTAAATAAAGCAACAAGATGGGTAGAAATGTTAGGAGCCGATCAAATAAACATTCAACAAGATAGAATTTCCGATGGTTTTTACGATTTCATTGAAGGCGTTACCATTAAGGCACAAAACGGAAGAATTTACTTTCCAGTACGAGAACCTTTTGGTTCGTATTTGAGAAATAAATTGAGCGACGTTGCTGTTGCCAATAAGTATTGTTTCGATTCATTGTACAAGGTAACTCCTGTTGCTGCGCAAACAAAATTTCCATCGCGCAATCGTTTTAAATTTTGGGTGAAATTTGAAACCAGTTCTTCCAATGTAATTAGTTTAAATGCAACCAACGTTCCACAGGGTTCGGTGGTAGTAACAGCAGGCGGAAAAGCCTTGGTGGAAAATCAAGATTATACGGTGAATTATATGATGGGACAAGTGACCATTATCAACGAAGGAATTTTAAATTCATCTACACCTGTGAAGGTCTCTTTAGAGAGTAATTCATTGTTTAATATTCAAACCAAAAACTTGTTGGGTGCCAATTTAAATTACCGCGTTTCCAAAGATTTTAATGTTGGAGGCACCATTTTAAATCTTGCCGAAAAACCATTGAATTTTAAAGTGAATTTGGGCGATGAGCCTATGGCGAATACCGTTTGGGGACTCAACACCAAGTACCATTCAGAATTGCCTTTGCTTACCAAGTTGATAGATAAATTACCCTTACTTTCTACCAAAGAAACATCTATAATTGATTTTAGTGGTGAGTTTGCGCAGTTGATTCCGGGCACATCTGCAGCCATTGCGAATGGCGATTCTCAGCAGGGCGAATCATACATCGATAACTTCGAAGGTGCTGAAACAAATACTTCACTTACGGTGAGAACATCTTGGTTTTTGGCTTCTACACCTCGTGGTAGGTCAGAAATTTTCCCCGAAGGAAATTTAAGCAATTCTTTGGCTGTTGGATTCAACAGAGCAAAACTATCTTGGTACAGTATCGACAATTTATTTATCGATAACAGCGCCAATACTCCGCAATATTTGCAGAATGATGCAGCACAACAAAACAACAATTTTATTCGACCGATTAACCAAACAGAAGTTTTTCCTAAGAAGCAAGGACAAAACGGAATCAATCCAAATATTACCACTTTAGATTTGGCATTTTATCCAAGTGAAAGAGGTCAGTACAATTTCGATACAACTGCTAGTGCTTATTCTTCGGGGGTAGATAAATTCGGACAACTTAAAAATCCTGAAACGCGCTGGGGAGGTATTATGCGTAGAATTGAAACTGTAGATTTTGAAGCGTCAAATATAGAGTTTTTAGAGTTTTGGATGATGGATCCATTTTACGATGGAGTGCAAAATGATTATTCTATTTTTGGCGGTTCGAAGGAAGGTGGTGATTTGTATGTGCATATTGGAAATTTATCGGAAGATGTTTTAAGTGATTCAAGAAAATCATTCGAAAATGGATTGCCTACCAACGCTAACGATTCAACGGGAGTAGACAAAACAGTTTGGGGTTATGTTCCCAATAGTTTAAATATTGTAAACGCATTTAACAACGACCCTGCTGCGCGCGAATTTCAAGATGTTGGTTTAGACGGATTAACCGATGCCAACGAAAAAATATTCTATCAAAACTATTTAGATTTTTATTCTAAGAATTTTGGAACCGTGCCTAGTAATGTTCAGCTCGATCCATCGGCCGATAATTTTGTTCATTTTAGAGATGGAAATTTCGACAATTCTAATGAGATGGTGTTGAATCGTTACAAAGATTTTAATGGAACAAGTGGTAACTCGCCAGCAGATGGAAACTCTACCTACATTAAATCGGCTACTACCATTCCAGATATTGAAGACATCAATCGCGACAACACCATGGGCGAGGGAGAAAGTTATTACGAATATCATATTTCTTTGCGTCCGCAAGATTTAGAAAATGCCGATCAGTTGGCGGGCACCAATTACATCAACAATATTTATGTGCCCAATCCTGTGGCGGCAATAAATAACTATGATAAATCACCTGAGGCGCGTTGGATTCATTTTAGAATTCCTATTCGTGAACCAGAAAAAGCTGTTGGTGGCATTCAAGATTTTCGTTCTATGCGCTTCATTAGAATTATGATGAAAGGCTGGCAAGACCCTGTTGTTTTGCGATTTGCCAAAATGGATTTGGTGCGCGAAACGTGGCGAAAATATGAAAGTCAGATGAAGGGAGATTGCGAGTTTGTAGCGAGCGACGACAACACAAAATTTGTAGTTACTTCTATCAATGTTGAAGAGGATAGTCAGAAAGAGCCTATTCCTTATATCGCGCCAGTAGAAAGGGTGAACAACTTACAAACGCAGTCATTAATGAACGAGCAAGCTTTGTTTTTAAATATCGATAATTTAGATGGTTGCGATAGTAGGGCTGCCTTTTTCAATACCAATGTTGATTTGCGTTCTTATGGTTGTTTAAAAATGTTTGTTCATGCCGAAACCAAAGGCGACCCGTCGGAAAATTACGATGGTAAAATGTCGGTGTTTTTGCGTTTAGGTTCCGATTTTGATGACAATTATTACGAGTATGAAATTCCATTAAAATTTACCGACCCTTCCTCTGTTAGCACCAACAATACAGAAGCAGCAAAACAGGCCATTTGGCCCGATGAAAATTTGTTCAACTTCGATTTCTCTGTGTTAACCAATGCTAAGTTGGCACGAAATGAAAGTATGGAAAGTGACCCCGAGAATTATTTTAAAAATCAGCGATACAAAATCCTTGATGGGAAAAACAATGTTTATGTGAAAGGATCTCCAACACTTTCGCAAGTGAAGATTATGATGATTGGTGTTCGAAACTCGGGTACATCGGGCGAAATTCGCTCGGCAGGTGTTTGGGTAAATGAATTGCGTTTGTCGTGTTTCGATCAACAAAATGGTTGGGCAGCAACTGCAACATCTACTTTAAAAATGGCCGATTTTGGTAGTGTAACACTTTCTGGAAAGATGTACACACCAGGCTGGGGAAACATTACTGATAAGGTGAGTCAGCGCAAAAGAGACTATTTAAATTCCTACGATGCCGCAGCCAATTTTGAATTAGGAAAATTAATTCCTGCCAAGTACAATGTTACTGTTCCTGTGTATTTGGGTTATTCAGAATCTTTTCAAAATCAAGAATTCAATCCTCTTGACCAAGACATTAGAATTAAAGATATTGCCGATGCCGATTTGAGAAAAAAAGTGCGAGACAGCACACAAACCTATCAGCGCCGTCGCAGCATGAATTTTTCTAATGTGCGCAAAAATAGAAGTGTTGATAGTAAGAAAAAGGCAATGCCTTACGATGTGGAAAATTTTGATGCTACTTATGCCTTCAATGAAGTATTTAAAAGTGATGTGAATACTAGTTACAATGTGGTGCAAACCTATAAAGGTGCATTGAACTATAATTTCACACACCAGCCTAAGAACTTTCAGCCTTTTATTAACTCGCCAATTATTGGTTTTGTGAAGAAAACACGCGTGGAAACTTACGAGGAGCGCGAGCGAAATTTACAACAAGAAATTGAAAAATTAAGAAAGGAAAAGTCGAATCCTGCCGATATAAAAAAGCTAGAAGATGGGCTTAAAGAGGTTAA
>CAMDPJ010000054.1 GCA_945903925.1 Chryseobacterium gleum | reverse complement strand
TACCTACTTAATTGATCCTTTTACTGGAGAAATTAAATTTGATTCAAGAGCTTCTGGTATTTCTGAATTGAAAGATAAACTTGTTTTGTATAAATCTAACGGATTGTTTCTTTCGGGTAAAGATCTTGCTCAAAAGCCAATCATTTTGTTGGTTGATATCAATAAAGGACAAGTGATGTGGAAGATGCAAGAAGAGTTTGGTAGCATCATCTCTATCAATGAACTTTCTAAAACAGAATTATTATTGGTTACTGTTTTCAACAACTACAAAATAAATATTACCAACGGTTCTGTTATTTGGAAAAATGCTATTTCTGCAGAAAGTGAAAAAGTAGCCAACATGGGTGGTGCTTTAGGTGGTTTGGTAAAAGATATCGCTAATGCTGCTGCCGATAAAAGTGATATTGTGGTTCGCTATTTTGAAAATCCAACTAAAACTGTTTTTGTTTTAGGTGTTGAAAAAAAGGAAAACAAACCTTCGCCTGATGGGAAAACAACTGTTGTTGTGTACAAAAACAGTTACCATGCTTACAACATGAGTGATGGAAAACGCTATTGGAACACAGCCATTGAAATGAGCGGAAAAATTAGTCAGTGCGCTTTTTACAACGATAATTTCATCATTATGCCAAGCGATGAATTGACTACTAAAGTGAACATGTTCGATTTAAATACCGGCGTTGGTAAATGGGGTAAAAAAGGTAAGGGTACTAAAGTGAATGGTGGTGTTACTGGTTGCTACTTGGCCAACGATAAAATGATGATTGTAACGAGCAAAAAAGGTAAAAAATCATTGTACTTGTTAGATGTAAATACAGGCTTACCAGCGTTCAAGAAACCTACCAAAATTATTGGTGATATTTCTCAAACATATTTAACCTCAAAAGGTATTTTGTATCAAACTTCAAACGAAATCAATGTGATCGATCCTACTACAGGAGTGCTAGGTTTTGAAAGATCAATTTACACCAATCCTTCTCTTTGCCGAGCGACTGAAGACAAACTTTTTGTTTACGATAAATCGCAAGGAAAAATTATTGCTATCGATTTGATGACTTGCACCATTACTAACATTTCACAAAACAGTGTATATGCCGATGGTAAAGAAGAATTTTCTGCACTAGAACTTCGTGTAGATGGATTTATTTTAACGGCATCTCAAAACATTGCTTTCATTTCTAAAGAAGGGGCAACAGTGTTTAGCAAATATTTTCCTGCTCCAAAAGAATCAGGTTTAATGCAAGCATTGTTGTATGCGCAAGCTGCAAGAGCTGCTTATATTGGCGTTCGTTCTGCACAAGCAGCAAATGCTTTTAATGACGCTGCGCGTCAAACAACAAATGCTACCGGACAGCAAGTTCTTGGTTCTTTTGGCGATGCTTATGGAGATTACTCTAAACAAGCAACAGGTTTTGCGTTGCAATCTATCCAACAAGCTCAAGCGCGGTTTAAAGCTACATCTCAAGGAAGAGATTTTGTGATTATCCTTACCGATACTGATCATGGAAATGTGTTGGCTATGGTGAGTAAAACAAGCGGACAAATTATGGGCGAGGTGAATTTGGGAAGAGAAAAAACTCCTAAATACACAGTGGATGATGTAACTGGGCAAATTTTCATGGAAAATAAAAAAGGAAATATTGTTTCTTATAAACTGAATTAGTCTATGGCATTTTTTAGAATAGTCATCAGTCGGCCGTCTGGTGACTATTTTTTTTACTGTTTACCAAATTTTGATTTGCCAGAATTCCAATATTTCGTTTTCTAGTTTTTAGTCACATTGTATATTTTTACTCTTAGTTCTAACTAATTCTACAAGGCTTTTTAACCTAATTGCACTCTTCAGCCATTTGAAATGACATTAAAGCTACTCACAAGCCCCATCTCATATGGTGGTATGCGTAGATCGGCGTTCTTTACCCATTGGGGGCTTTTTTGTCTTGTTGAAAAAGCCTAATAAATCAAACTCAGCATTCTACAAAAAAATAGTATTTTCGCGCACACATAAATAAGTGCGAAATGATTTCATTTTTTGGTGATTCTTCAAGTAAAGTTTTTGCAGTGCAAACCGCTGCTCAACTGTCTAATCAAGATATTCAAAAGCTCAACTGGTTGTTTGGCGATGTGCAATTAATTGTCGGCGATAGCATCAACAAAACTTTTGTTGGTCCGCGTGCCGCTATGGTTACCCCATGGAGTACCAACGCCGTGGAGATTACCCAAAACATGGGGGTTCCTGACATCATTAGAATTGAAGAGTTTGATGCGGTGGCTGAAGATTTTACGGCTTTCGACCCAATGCTTCAGCATAAGTTTACATCATTAGCACAAAATTTATTTGCTATCAATATTCAACCCGAAGCAATTTTAGAGATTGATGATATCGCTGCCTACAATCAAAAAGAAGGTTTGGCTTTGAATGCAGAGGAAGTAGAATACTTGAACAGCTTATCGAAAAAATTAAATAGAAAATTAACCGATTCAGAAGTTTTCGGATTTTCACAAGTGAATTCAGAACACTGCCGGCACAAAATTTTCAATGGTACTTTTGTGATTGATGGCGTGGAGAAAGAAACTTCTCTTTTCAAATTAATCAAGAAAACATCGCAAGAAAATCCGAATTCGATTGTTTCAGCTTATAAAGATAACGTGGCTTTTGTTAGCGGACCAAGCATTGATCAGTTCGCGCCAAAAACGGCCGATAAACCCGATTTCTACCAAGTTGAAAAAATAAATTCTGTTATTTCTTTAAAAGCAGAAACACACAATTTCCCTACCACTGTTGAGCCTTTCAATGGTGCTGCAACAGGTTCGGGTGGTGAAATTCGTGATAGATTGGCAGGCGGTAAAGGTTCTTTGCCTTTGGCAGGAACTGCGGTGTACATGACTTCTTACTCACGTTTGAAAGACAATCGTAGCTGGGAAAATGGAATGACCGAAAGAAAATGGTTGTACCAAACGCCAATGGATATTTTAATCAAAGCATCGAATGGTGCAAGTGATTTTGGAAATAAATTCGGACAACCCCTAATCACCGGTTCTGTGTTCACTTTTGAACATGAAGAAGAAGGAAGAAAATTAGGTTTCGATAAAGTGATTATGCAAGCCGGCGGTATTGGCTATGGTAAAAAAGAAGAAGCCTTAAAAGAAGAGCCACAAGTGGGCGATAAAGTGGTGATTTTAGGTGGTGAAAATTATAGAATAGGCATGGGTGGTGCTGCGGTATCATCTGCAGATACTGGTGCTTTTAGCAATGCCATTGAATTAAATGCTATTCAGCGTTCAAATCCCGAAATGCAAAAAAGAGCCATGAATGCTATTCGTGGTATGATTGAAAGTGGTAACAATCCTATTGTTTCTATTCATGATCATGGGGCTGGCGGACACCTAAACTGTCTTTCTGAATTGGTGGAAGCAACCGGTGGTAGAATCGATTTAGATAAATTGCCTGTGGGCGACCCAACTCTTTCTGCTAAAGAAATTATTGGTAACGAGTCGCAAGAAAGAATGGGCTTGGTCATTAAAGCCAAAGATGTTGATGCACTTTTAAAAGTTGCCGAACGTGAGCGCGCGCCAATGTATGTGGTGGGTGAAGTTACGGGCGACCATCGTTTTACTTTTCAATCTTCAAGCAATGGTGTTAAACCAATGGATTTAGAACTCGACGATATGTTTGGTTCTTCCCCAAAAACGGTGATGAACGATGTTTCGGTGAAGAGAGAATACAAAGATGTGGCTTACGACGCTACAAAAATTCAATCTTATGTTGAGCAAGTTTTAAAATTAGAAGCTGTTGCTTGTAAAGACTGGTTGACGAATAAAGTCGATCGTTGTGTAACAGGTAAAGTGGCTAAACAACAAGCTGCTGGTCCGCTGCAATTGCCATTGAACAACGTGGGCGTGATGGCTTTAGATTACAATGGTAAAGAAGGTATTGCAACGTCAATCGGACACGCACCATTGAGTGCAGTGATTGATGCTGCTGCTGGTTCTAAAAATGCTATTGCTGAGGCTTTAACCAATTTGGTTTGGGCTCCTTTGCAAGACGATTTAAAATCGGTTTCTCTTTCTGCCAACTGGATGTGGCCTTGTAAAAACGAAGGCGAAGATGCGCGTTTGTATGCAGCTGTAGAAGCTGTTTCTCAATTCGCCATCAACTTAGGAATCAACATTCCAACAGGAAAAGATTCTTTAAGTATGAAACAGAAATACAAAGACCAAGAAGTTATTTCTCCGGGTACTGTGGTGATTTCTGCAGGGGGACATTGCAACGATATTCAAAAAGTGGTTGAACCTGTTTTCACTAAAAAAGCGGGTAACAAAATATTCTATATCAACTTATCGAAAGACACTTACAAATTAGGTGGTTCTTCTTTCGCTCAAGTACAAAATAAAATAGGTAAAGAAACACCAACGATTAAAGATGATGTTGCATTTAAAAATGCTTTTAATGCATTGCAATCTTTAGTTAAAAATGAGTTGATTACTGCCGGACACGATATCTCTTCTGGCGGATTAATCACTACTCTTTTGGAGATGTGTTTTGCCGATGTTAATCTTTCTGCTTCTTTAGATTTAAGTGCTTTGAAAGAAAATGATTCTGTGAAATTATTGTTTTCTGAAAATAGTGGTGTAGTGTTTCAAACACTTAATTCTGCTGCCGTAGAAGAAGTGTTGAAAAATGCTAAAGTAGATTATCATATCATTGGTGAAGCCAAAGATGGTGCATCATTAGAAGTTAAAAATGGAATTGAAAATCTAAGCTTCAACATCGCGCAATTGCGTGATGTGTGGTACGAAACTTCATTCTTGTTAGATCAAAAACAATCGGGCGTTAAAAAAGCTACCGAGCGTTTCACCAACTATAAAAATCAGGCTTTAAACTTTAGTTTCTTACCATCTTTTACAGGTAAAAAACCAGTAGTAGATGCGAAAAGTGCTCGTCCGAAAGCAGCCGTAATTCGCGAGAAAGGATCGAACTCAGAAAGAGAAATGGCGAATGCTTTATTTCTTGCTGGTTTCGATGTGAAAGATGTGCACATGACCGATTTAATCACTGGTAGAGAGACTTTAGAAGACATACAAATGATTGTTGCGGTGGGAGGTTTCTCTAATTCAGATGTATTGGGTTCTGCTAAAGGATGGGCCGGAGCATTCTTGTACAATGAGAAAGCGAAAAATGCTTTACAAAAATTCTTTGCGCGTAAAGATACTTTGTCGTTGGGTGTTTGCAACGGCTGTCAGCTTTTCATTGAATTAGGATTAATCAATCCCGATCACGAGCAAAAACCAAAAATGCTGCACAACGATTCTCATAAATTCGAGTGTGTATTTACCAGCGTTACGATTCAAAAAAATCATTCTATTATGTTGTCTTCGTTGGAAGGAAGCACACTAGGAATTTGGTCGGCGCACGGCGAAGGAAAATTCTCTTTCCCTTATGCAGAAGAGAAGTACAATATCGTTGGTAAGTACGGACACGCTGCATATCCTGCCAATCCAAATGGTTCTGATTTCAATACTGCAGTTTTAACTTCAAATGATGGTCGACATTTAGTGATGATGCCGCATTTAGAGCGTTCTACTTTCCCCTGGAATTGGGCTAATTACCCCGATAGAAAAGATGAGGTAACGCCGTGGGTTGAAGCTTTTGTGAATGCGAGAGAGTGGTGTTTGAAAATGGTGTAGTTCACTCTGCGCGTCATTGCGAGGAGGAACGACGAAGCAACCTCATCATTTTATTTCTTCTTTTCTAAAGAAGGAAAGACTTACTTTTGCAGAGATCAAAAAGTAAGCAAAAAATCTTTGACAAAAAGATGCTGCCCCTGCTCTCTCCCAAAAATTTCGGCTCCTTAATCCGCCTCTATTTTTGGGTTCACCGCCTTTCCGCACCCTCGCCTTTTTGTCGGGCCAGCGCACAATAGTAATGGCAGGACGAAAGGAAAATTGTTTCAGAGTAAATTGAATGAATATCTTTACCGACAATTCTAAACTCTTTTGGAAAACACAACAAAATTTTAAGGTGATTTAAACCGATTTAAGCAACATGCTAAAAGTCGACTTATTTTTTTTAAATATATTTTTTGTAATTGTTGATCACTACCTTTTCGCCTTTCAAGTCGAACATTAAATTGTACAATCCGAAAAATGTTCTGTTCATATAGATGAAATGCTTTGAACCCCTTGCGGCATTCATTTTTTTAAGCTCATTGCTTTTCGCATATTTCTGTCCCAATAGAGTGATTTCCTCAAAGAAACTTTCATCAGAAAAATTAAATGTTTCTTCACTGAATGGGCGAGTAAACAAACTTAATAATTCATGAAAAATAGAAGTGAAATAGGCAACCTCTTCTGGTTTATCTTGTGGAAATATTATTTCTAGCTCAATTAGCTTTTCACGAAATACAGCAGGATTATCAATATTTTCTTTTTTTGCCAAGTCAAAAAACGGATTGTAAAATTCTTTAGGAATAGATTTAATACAGCCAAAATCGATGGCAATTAATTTATGATCTGATGATATTAGAAAATTTCCTGGATGAGGGTCGGCATGAAATTGTTTTAAGTGATGAATTTGAAACATATAAAAATCCCACAATGCTTGAGAAATGATATTCGATAAATTTTTGTCGTGATTTACCTTTACAAATTCCGATAAATGCAAGCCCTCCATCCAGTCCATAGTGATAACTCTTTGATTGGATAGTTCGGTGAAGTAACTGGGGAATTTTATGTTTTGCAAATGCTGACAAGCTTGCGCAATATAAATACTTTGCTCAATCTCTCTTAGGTAATCAGTTTCTTCCAATAATTTACTCTCCAATTCCTTAAAATACACCTCTGATTCAGCGGACTTCATATTCAGCATTCGCAGCGCTACGGGTTTTACCAAACTTAAGTCGGAAGAAATGCTTGCGGCAACACCTGGGTATTGAATTTTTACCGCTAAACTTTTTCCATTTAAGGTAGCTTTATGAACTTGGCCGATACTCGCAGCATTAACAGCATTAAAATCAAAGGTATCATATACTTCGTTTGGACCTTTTCCGAAATATTTTTTAAAGGTTTTCTCAACCAAGGGAGCTGACAATGGAGGAACCGAGAATTGAGCCAAAGAAAATTTTTCTACAAAGGCCCTCGGCAAAATACTTTTATCCATACTCATCATTTGAGCAGCTTTTAAGGCACTTCCTTTCAATTGTTTTAGTCCGTTGTATATGTCTTCAGCATTTGATTTGTCTAAATTATCTTTTGCTTGCTCAGCACTTGTAGTTACTTTATCTACATAGAATTTTAAATAGTTAACACCGACTTTAGCACCTGTTTGTAAAATTTTGGTGGCTCTTTCAATTTTTGAAGTTGGAATACTGTCGATGGTTTTCATTGGCTTGGTATTACTTGAACGTCATTTTTTCTTTCCATAAAAATTTTCCAAAATCGATTAATTTCTCAAGCGGTGGCGCCTGTATCAGTTCAAAACTTGCATTAATAGATTTTTCGATGAATAGATCTGTCTTTTCAAAAGAGGGAGAATTATCGTCTATCCAAAATTTCAAACAAGCTAAAAATTGAAACCATGCTATTTCCAACAATCCTTTGGCTTGAAGTTTTTGAATTTTTTCATCAGGAACTTTAAAATATTCTATCGGAAGTTCGTTCACCATTTTTTTAAACGCCGCGCGCAATGGACTTAATTTCTTTAGGTTTCGCAAGTCAAACTGCTTCGCTTGAAGCAAATATAAAATCAAACTTCTGTTGGCAGTGAGTTGCTCAAAGTAAGTAAAATAGAAACTGATTAATTTGGTTTTAGCATCGTATTGCTCAAAGTTTTCGCTCTTAGTCAATAAAGAAATGGTACTGTTAAAAATATCGGTAAATACACTCTGCTCAATATTGTCGAAAGAAGCGTAGAAGGTATAAAACTTAGCTTCCTCAATGCCAATTTTTTCACAAAAAGAATAAACATTTCTTGGCCTCTCTCCTGTGGAAAGCAAAAAATCAACATAACTTTTAAGAATTGCACTTTGCTCCATAATTGTATATTTTTTGTTGTAAATGAACTGCTGTAAATATTTGCTAAAGAAGAGAATAAACAGCCTTCTTCCTATTCAACTTCATTGATTTTATCAATGACTGAATAGCTTTTTGTTTAACAAATGTAAGTAAAGATTAAACAAAATTGGATACCTTCAACACAAATTAACTTATATGCTTTACACTTTAAAAACAAAACAGTTGCTAAAGAGCGATATGAAGACGGTTTGGGATTTCATGAGCTCACCCGCAAATCTTGCTGAAATCACACCGCCTTATATGGGATTTACGATACTATCCGACAAAGACGACATTCAAAAAATGTATGCTGGACAAGTAATCGACTACTATGTCACTCCGCTGCTAGGCATTAAATTACATTGGGTAACCGAAATTACCCATGCCGAGCAAAATAAATATTTTGTAGATGAACAACGTTTTGGACCTTACTCCTTTTGGCATCACAAACATTTTGTGAAAGAAGTTCCTGGAGGTATTGAAATGACCGATTTATTGCACTATAAAGTTCCTTTTGGTGTGCTAGGAAAAATTATAAATCAGCTGTACATACGTGATAAAATAAAAGAGATTTTTGATTACCGTTACGACAAGCTAGAAGAACTATTTAATCATGGAAAATAACATCGAAAATTATTGCTTTTACAGTGACTTGCCTTCTCCGATGGCTTATATGCAAAAAGCTAAAGAGTCGACTATTGCACTTAGCTTAATTGATATTGATAGAGTAATTGAGATGGCATGGGAAGACAGAACAACTTTTGATGCGATTAAATTGCAATTTGGTTTAAATGAAAGTCAGGTAAAAGTTTTAATGAAAAAGAATTTAAAATTAGGTTCCTATAAATTGTGGCGAAAAAGAGTAGAAAATTGCAAAACCAAACACGATTTAAAGAGAGTTGCAGGTATGAATCGTTTCAAGAGTAAAGCGCAAAAAATGATCACTAACAATACAATCTCTAAAAGAAAATGAGTAAAACTTATTTATTTGCAGGTGCATCGAGCGCAATAGCAGAAGCCTGTGCTAAAAATCTTCAAAAGAGCGGGCATCATTTAATTGGATTGAGCACCAAAGATTCTTCTACAATTTATGATGAATTTCATACTGTTGAGTCTTACCAAACAGGCAATTTTCCTGTCATAGAGAGAACCATAGATGGCTTGGTTTATTTTCCTGGAACAATCAACTTAAAACCTTTCAATAGAATCACAGAAGCCGATTTATTAAAAGATTTCCAAATTAACAATCTTGGGGCTGTTGCTTTCATTCAGGCGTATCTAAAAAACATAAAAATGTCGCAAAGTGCTTCCGTGGTTTTAATTAGTTCGGTGGCAGGAAGTGTTGGACTTCCCTTTCATACTTCCATTGCTATGGCTAAAGGCGGAATAGAATCGTTCACCAGAGCATTAGCCGCAGAGCTTGCTCCTTCCATTAGGGTAAACTGCGTTGCGCCATCGTTAACCAACACACCCTTAGGAGAAAAACTTTTAAATACGCCCGAAAAAATGGAGCTCATGAAAAAAAGAAATCCATTGCAAAAAGTTGGCACCCCAGAAGAAGTTGGCAACGTTATTTCATTTTTACTTTCAGAGGAAGCTGCGTGGATAAGCGGACAGATTTTGGCTGTGGATGGAGGTATGGGTTCGCTTAAGATTTAAACTGTATACTAATGGAAAAAACGCATTTGAATTTAGCAGCAATTATGTCGCTGGAAAATCGCAAAAGAGCGCATTTAATTAATGCGTGTGGAGGATTTAAAAGTGTTTGTTTAATTGGGACTAAAGATACCAACCTACAGAGTAATTTGGCCATTTTTAGTTCTGTATTTCATATCGGTTCTATGCCGCCGCTAATTGCTTTTGTGGTGAGACCCGACTCTGTTGAACGTCACACCTTGCAAAACATAATCGATACTGGATTTTACACCATCAACCACATCAACAAATCAATTTATAAAAAGGCGCATCAAAGTTCCGCTAGATATCCTAAAGAGCTTTCAGAATTTGAAGCTGTAGGCCTAAGCGAAGAATATAAAAATAATTTTTTTGCACCCTATGTTGTAGAAAGCAACATTCAAATGGGTGTTCAGTTTAGAGAACGAATCGATTTAAAAATTAATGGCACCAGTATAATTATCGGCGAAATTCAAGAATTGTATTTTCCTTCAGAAACATGGTGTGAAGATGGGTTTTTAGACCTTGAAAAAGCTGGTAGCATTACCTGCAGTGGATTAGACAGCTACCATAAAACCAACGGACTTGAGCGACTAAGCTATGCTAAACCAAATATTCCATTACATTCTATCGTAAACTCTTATAACAAAGAGATATAAATTTTTGCTAGGTTTTATTGTTTTCTTGTGCTATTTATTTTGCGGTGAATAGAAAGTTTATTCACCGCATAATTTGCGGCGAATATTTTGTTTTTGCGGAGAATACAGCTTTTGGGATGTCACTCAATTTCTTTAAGATTTAGTCGAAAAATAGTGCTGAATATAATGAGGGAGTTGGAAGTACTGCGAATTATGTTTTGGGGTAAATAATGAATTTGCAGTAGTTTTAAAATCTGGTCGCTGTCTCGTGTGCCGTGAATCTCAAACTGTTTGTAGAGTTTGAGAATGTTGTATAAAAGATGATGGTAGGCCCATCACACTCGCTGTGCAAGCGAAGGGTGTAAACAACCCCTCGGCGCTGTTTTAGTAATGCGAAGACCAACAATTTGTCGAAAGTTTAGCAATGGGCCATGCTGATGAAAAGTTGTAGCAGAAACTTGCTTGCGGGCTACAAGACAAACGTAACTAAGGAGGCACGACTCTTATTCAGGCTTTTGTATGGAACTCGGGAAGTCCTTAACAAATGCGAAGTGAAAGGTGCAAGTGAATAGTGCTCGCGAGGCCGAATAACAAAGGTGTTAAGGATGGCGGAAGGTGTCGTATTAGCGAAGAAGGTTTGGTAATCAAGCTGGAGTGAAGGACACTAGTTATGCGGTTTAAAATATTTTATCAACTTAAAGTAAGGAGGAAGAAAATGTTTGAAACAAAATTAGTACAATGCAAATACTTCAGAAAAGAGAAGCGGAATTACAAGCGGAAGTTTGATTTCTTAGGATTTACCTTCAAGCCAGAGTACCTGATAAACCGCGATAAAATAAGGTTTACAATTTAACCTACAATTTATTTAGGTATGAACAAACCGTAAGATTAACAATTTAACAAATTGATAGATAGATAGGAAAATTATGATTTTCTAAGAAAAAATATTGTACTTTTAACACACGGTTAATAAGAGATCATTGAAAGGGTTCTTGGCTTTTTATTCAAATCTTTAAAAATGAATTTTTAGAACCAACCTGTAGATTTATCAAAAAATAGTCAGATGAAAAATTACATTTTTCTTTTTTGCATGTTTATCAATTTTCTTTTGAATGCAAATGGCGTTCAAATAACAACACCGTCTCTTATCAATAGAGATATTACTGCCAATACTTATATGGTTCAATTTAGTATTTCGTGGCAAAATTCATGGAAGATTTCCACCGGTTCGGCCAACTATGATGCTTGTTGGGTTTTTGTGAAATTTCGCAATAAAGCATCTGTATCGGCAACTTTTTCCGATTGGAAGCATGCCACTTTTAGCACTACAGGTAATTACGCTCCAACAACAGCAACGATAAAACCAACGGCAGATGGAAAAGGTTGTTTTATTTATGCTTCGGCTAATTTTGCGCAAGCAAACGTAAGTTATTCAAATATTCAGTTGAAATGGAATTATGGTACCGATTTGGTGGCCGATAATGACATCATTGATTTTCGTATTTACGCCATTGAAATGGTGTATGTGCCAAGTGGCGCTTTTTATGTTGGTGATGGATCAACTTCTTTTGAAGGTAATTTTGAAGTAGGGAAATCAAACACACCATTTCAAATAACTTCTGAAGGTAGCATAACACTAGGAGGTGGAGGCTCAACCTCCTTGGGTAATA